>NZ_DJIQ01000062.1:211975-212218 GCF_002433705.1 Oceanicaulis sp. UBA6590 | reverse complement strand
ATCGCTTCGCGTCCGGGATGACAGTCAGTTGACTATCCAGAAAAAAACCCCGGAGCTTGGCTCCGGGGTTTTCGCGTCTGGTCCGCCGATAGACTTACTCCTCGTCCTCCTCGGCCAGTTCGCGGCCGAAGAAGTCGTAGATCGTGGTCCACAGATGTTGTTGCAGGGCGGGCGGGCGCACGCCGTGACGCTGACCGGGATAGGTCATCATCTCGAAGAGCTCGCCGCGTTCCTGCAGCTCGG
>NZ_DJIQ01000062.1:211395-211677 GCF_002433705.1 Oceanicaulis sp. UBA6590 | reverse complement strand
GCTCGCCGCGTTCCTGCAGCTCGGCATAGAGCCGGGTGGCATGGTCGAAGGTGACGTTGTCATCCGCCATGCCATGGATCAGCAGGGTCGGGGTTTCGTACCCGTCGAGATGGGCGAAGGCGGAGCCTTCATAATAGCCGCTCTCATTGTTCTGCGGGGTGTCCATGTAGCGCTCGGTGTAATGGGTGTCATAGAGCGACCAATCGGTCACCGGCGCGCCCGAAACCGCGGCGTCGAACCGGCCCGGCGCCTGCAGCGTGGTCATCAGCGTCATGTAGCCGC
>NZ_DJIQ01000062.1:155184-211133 GCF_002433705.1 Oceanicaulis sp. UBA6590 | reverse complement strand
GCTGATGCCTGCAGCGTAGAGACCCGGATCGGCCTGCAACTGCTTCAGCGTCATGTAGCCGCCATAGGACCAGCCCCACAGACCGATGCGGTCATTGTCCACGAAATCCAGGCTTTCAAGGTAATCGAGCCCCGTCAGCTGGTCGCGCACCTCGACCGTGCCCATGCGGTCATGGAGCTCCGCTTCAAAGGCGAGGCCGCGATTCCAGCTGCCGCGATTGTCGAGCTTGAAGAGGATATAGCCCTCGTCCGCGAACAGCTGATCGCGCGCGCCGACCCAGCCCTTGGACACGGTCTGGACGTGCGGGCCGCCATAGACCTGCACGATGGCCGGGCACGGATTGGCCGCCGAGCAGTGGTCCGGCTTGAGCATGGACCAGTAGAGCTCGGTTGCGCCGTCATCGGCGAGGACCGTGCCGAATTCGGGAACCAGATGGCTCGCGAGGAAGGGCGCATAGGGGTGGTCTTCATCGATGGTGTTTTCCTCGATCCAGGCCACGCGCTCGCCGGAAATGTCGTAGAGCGCGGTCTGGGGCGGGGTGTCGGGATCGGAATAGCTGCCGATAAAGCCCGTGCCGCCCTGACCGAGGCTCACGCTCCAGCGGCCTTCGCCTTCGGTGATCTGGACCGGCTCGCCGCCCTCAAAGGGCACGGCGTACAGATGACGCTCGAGCGGGCTCGTCACCCAGCCTTCGAAATAGACCGTCGCGCCGTCTTCGGACAGGCCCGCGATATCATCGACCACCCACTCGCCCGAGGTCAGGGGGCGCACCGCGCCGTCCGCGCTCACATGATAGATGTGCCGGAAGCCCGTGCGTTCGGAGGTCCACAGGAAGCCGCCATCCTCGAGCGCGCGGAAATCATTGGTGAGGTTGATCCAGGCGTCGTTCTGCTCGGTGAGGACGGTCTCGGTCGCGCCGGTCTCCGGGCTCGCGGCCAGAATGTCGAGCACGGTCTGGGCGCGGTTCTGGCGCTGGGCGTACAGCGTGCCGCTGTCCTGGCTCCAGTTCACCCGGGCGAGATAGATGTCGGTCTCTTCCCCGAGATCGACCTGCGTCCGTTCGCCGGTGGCCACATCGATGACATGCAGCTCGATCAGCACGTTCGGCGTGCCCGCGCGCGGATAGCGCTGGTCGGTGATGGTGACGCCCTCGGCGTTGATGCCGAAGCGGGGCACGATCTCGACCGGGGTCTCGTCAATGCGCGCCGCGGCGATATAGCGGCCATCCGGGCTCCACCAATAGCCGGTGTAACGGCTCATCTCTTCCTGGGCGACGAATTCGGCGACGCCCCAGCTGATCGCATCGCCGCCCTCGGTGGTCAGGGCGCGCTCCTCGCCGGTTTCAAGATCGTGCACCCAGAGGTTCTGGTCGCGGATGAAGCTCACATAGGACCCGTCCGGGCTGACGCGGGCGTCGGTTTCGAACGCCTCGGTCTGCATCAGGCGCTCGGCCTCGCCGGTGTTCACATCCACATAGAAGACATCGCCATCGAGCGGCACGAGGATGGCTTCACCCGTCTCGTCCCAGTCATAGCTGACGACGCCGGAGGTGGAGATGCGGGCGCGCTCGCGATACTGGATCTCGGCTTCGGACAGCTCCCGCTCATCGGGCGCCAGCACGGCGGAATCAACCAGCATGTAGGTCCGGCCATCGCTGAGATCCATCGCCCAGAGATCGGTCACCGTGCGGTCGTCATCCTTGGGGCGCAGGAAGGTCACGCGCTCGCCATCGGGTGAAAAGCGCAGGCCGCGCGGCGTGGCGCCGGCGAGGTTCGCGCTGCCGAACACATCATCAATGCTCAGGGCCGCCGGGTCTGCGGGCTCGGAGGCCTGGATGTCTGTGGATGGCGCGCAGGCGATCAAGGCCAGCAGGCACACGCAGGTGGACAGGGCGTGGCGCATGAGAACTCCCCTTCTCTTGTTCTGTCGGGCGCGAAGCTACAGGCAGCTCGCGCGGGGGACAATGTCAGGGCGGCCTCGTAACTGATCTTAAGCATTCTTCGGCGAGACTGAGAATGTCCGGAAGCGTTCAATTTCTGGGAGGCGTCCATGCCTGTACTCGTCACTCTCGCCCTCTCCGCCAGCCTCGCCGTCAGTGCGCAGGCCCAGCGTTTCCCCGTGATCGACGTGCCGAATGATCCGGCGGCGCGCTATGACGTGCTGATGCTGGTGCCGATCCGCGGCGGCAATCTGGAGATCGTCACCCGCCGCGTGGGCCGTCGCGGGGAGACCTTCGTGCAGCGCGAGATCAACTGCCGCGAGGGCCTCGTGCGTTATCTGGGGCAGGGCCATACGGTGGACGAGATGAACGCGGACCACCGCAATTACCATTTCGAGCCCATCGACCCGAACGCCATCTCCGGCCATATCGCCGAATACGCCTGCGCGAATGTGGAGCGGCCGGAGTAGGGGTTAGTCGTTAGAGGCTGGGACCGGATCGACGAGTTCGAAGACGACGGTGATTTCTGAACCTGCCCGGATATCCGAGGGCGAGATATCCAATTCTTGAACGGGCGCGCGCATCTGCGCGGTTACGGTGATTGTTTCCTCATCAACACGCCTGCGATTCACATCTACGCGCCCGTATGCGGGTTGAATGGAGATGATGTCCCCAAGCTCGAGACCGGAGGCCTCAGCCAAGGCATTGGCGCTGTGCTGGGCGTTCGCCAAGGCATCCTGCAACGCTCTTCTGTCAACGCTCTCCGCATCTCCAGCGAGAAAGTCGTAAATGCTGGCATCGGCTGCGCCCAGCTCGTTGGCAAGGCTCGCCATGTTTCCAGCTAGAGCTGCCGGCGACATTGTAATTGTGATGCGTTGAGTCACCACATATCCCTCCGCCTCGCATGGTGCCCCCCTGTAGATATTGCGGTTCTGGCCCCTTGGGCAGTCTTGCTGAATATCAAGTTCTTGAGTGCTCAGGGCGAAGCTCTCCATGCCTTCTAATCGGGGCAATTGACTGTTTAACGTCGTGAAAAGGGCTTGCGCTTGTTCTAAAGCCTCAGCCTGAGTCTCTGCGCGTGCGCCGAGGTGAACTTCGACCACAGCATAGTGCGCGGGTTCCACTGCCCACCCTTCGGCGGTCACTGTCACCGTGCGCGGCGTTTCAGGCTCGCAGGCGGCAAGGAGCGGGCTGGCCAGAAGCAGGGCTGGAAGAATGAGCCGTTTCATGTGATTTCCCCCTATTGGAGAAACCATACGCCATTTTCGGCTCTTGAGAATGCCCTGAGTGGCTCGCGACTATTTCCCCACAATCCCCGCCGCACACGCCTCAAGCGCCCCATAACCCGGCTTGATCCGCAGATGGGCGTGGGCGTCGGCTTCCAGGCACTCAGGCAGGGTCAGCGTGCGCAGATCGATCAGCCCGCCCTCAACGATGTAGTGCTGGTAATCGGCGTCGAACCGCTCGCCGAGCGCGTCGCGCAGGGCGGCGTGCAGCGCGGTGTCTGACAGGGTGCGCGCGTGTCCCTCCGCTTCCAGTGCGTCGGCGCGGTCAATGAGATTGGCGAGCACGCGGGTCAGGCCTTCATCGCCCTCCGCTTTCAGGATCGTGTCCCAATGAAGCGCCAGCAAGGCGCCGCGCTGATAGGGCAGGCGCTCGGTCTGTTCGCTGTCAAACAGGCGCTCATTGAGCGCCTCGGCGGGCAGGGTGTTCACGTCCGATGTCCTGTACGCCGTCCACAACGCATCCATGTTGGCCGCGAACTCATCAAGCGTGATGCGGCCGGTCTCAAGGAGCAGGCGCTGGGTGAAATACTCGGTGAAGCCTTCGGTGAACCAGGCGCGGGCAGGATCGGTCGCCTCATCGGTCTGACCGGCCCGGCGCGGAATCCATTCGTGCAGGACTTCATGGGTGATCGTGTGGATGAGGTTTTCAGGATCGGCATTGGGCGTGGCGAGCAGGAAGAAGGCCTCATCAAAGCCTGACCCGATCACCGCCGAGCCCTGGGGCAGATCCGGCAGCGGCGTCACCATGACGAAGTATTGCGCAAACGCCGGGTCCTCAAACAGGCTTGCCGCCTGCTCCAGCGTGTCCGCTGTCACGGCATGCAAGGTCGTGTCATCGAGCGCCCAGTCTCCACGGATCGCAGAGCGAAGGGCAAGG
Source organism: Oceanicaulis sp. UBA6590 (assembly GCF_002433705.1). NCBI lineage: Bacteria > Pseudomonadati > Pseudomonadota > Alphaproteobacteria > Maricaulales > Maricaulaceae > Oceanicaulis > Oceanicaulis sp. UBA6590. The sequence continues at coordinate 207,031 of NZ_DJIQ01000062.1, read as the reverse complement.
CCGTCAACATCCGTTGTCTCCATCCGGAACGCCCCAAAAGCGAACAGGCCGTTGGTCAGCGCAGTGTAAGAGAGGGGCGCGCTTTCGCCTGCCTCATCAACAGGACGGTTGAACGCGCCGTCCTCAGGCAGGCTGACGCGGACTTCATTTATTGCCCCCTCAAAGTCCGGCAGCACCGCGCCGCCCGCAAAGAAGGCGTAGTCCGGCTGCAGGACGGGCCGCATGCCGGGCAGGCGCTGTGCGCCCCATTGCGGTTCACCCTCATAATCCTGCGCGATGTCATAGCGGACCTCGATCGGGCCAGCGGGCAGGGCGGTTACAGACAGGGACGCGCCAGCCCGCTCGAACGCCAGAGGCCCATCCGGGCCGCTGACGCGTACTTCGCTGACAAGCTGCGTCAGGTTTTCCGCGGGTCCCCATTGCTCGGGGAAGCGCAAGGCGAGGCTGTCGCCCGCCTCCGCGTCAAAGCCCAGCGTGATGGTGACCGAGCTCCAGTCCTCCCCGGTCCGGCTGACCGAAACCGAGTTCGGCAGGGCGGTCTGCTGCGCGGCGGCCAGCGCCAGCGCGATCAAGGCGTTCATGAGCATCTCCCCCGTTTGGGGAAAGCCTGACACGTCGCTCGCGCGGTTTCACGTTACACTCTGGAAAGCGTTGCGCGGTCTGGCCTACAGCCCCGATTGCATCCGCCCCCCTATCTCCGGTATAGCGGGCGCAAAGTTTCAGCCCCTCATCAATGGAGCGCTGCGCCTATGGCCGCGTATCAATACGTCTATCACATGGACAATCTGGCGAAGACCTATCCCGGCGGGAAACAGGTCTTCTCCGGCATCTCGCTGCACTTCCTGCCGGACGCCAAGATCGGCGTCGTGGGCGTCAACGGCGCAGGTAAATCCTCGCTGCTGCGCATCATGGCCGGTCAGGACAATGACTTCACCGGCGAGGCCTGGGCGGAAAAGGGCGTGCGCGTGGGCTATCTGCCGCAGGAGCCCAAGCTCAACCCCGACAAGACCGTGTGGGAGAACGTCATTGAGGGGTCTGAGGACAAGCAGATCTATGACGCCTACAACGCCATCGCCATGCAGCTTGCTGAGGATTACTCCGACGAGCTGATGGAGAAGATGACCGAGCTGCAGGAGCAGGTCGATGCGCGTGATGCGTGGGACATCGATTCCAAGATCGAGATGGCCATGGACGCCCTGCGCTGCCCGGCGCCGGATGCGGATGTGACGAACCTCTCGGGCGGTGAGCGCCGCCGCGTGGCGATCTGCCAGCTTCTTCTGTCCAAGCCGCACATGCTGCTGCTCGACGAACCGACCAACCACCTCGATGCCGAAAGCGTCGCCTGGCTCCAGAATCACCTGGAGAACTATCCCGGCGCCGTTCTGATCGTCACCCACGACCGTTACTTCCTGGATGCCATCACCACCTGGACTCTCGAACTCGATCGCGGTCAGGGCGTGCCTTACAAGGGCGGCTATTCGGACTGGCTGGAGCAGAAGGCCAAACGCCTCGAGCAGGAATCCCGCGAAGAGGGCGCCAAGCAGCGCGCTCTGGCTCGCGAACTGGAATGGATCCGCGCCGCGCCGAAAGCGCGTCAGGCCAAGTCCAAGGCGCGTATCAAGTCCTATGAGGAAAAGCGGGACGCGGCGGAGAAGGAAAAGATCTCGACCGCCGTCATCCGCATTCCCCCGGGCCCGCGCCTCGGGGGCAATGTGGTCGAGTTCGACCATGTGTCGAAAGGCTTTGATGATCGCCTGCTGATCAACGATCTCGACTTCAAACTGCCGCCGGGCGGCGTTGTGGGGGTGATCGGTCCGAACGGCGCGGGTAAGACCACCCTGTTCAAGATGATCGTCGGCGACGAGCAGCCCGATAGCGGGTCTGTCACCCTCGGCGAGACCGTGAAACTGGGTTATGTGAACCAGTCGCGTGACGCGCTCGACCCCAACAAGACGGTCTGGGAAGAGATTTCCGACGGCAATGACATGATCATGCTGGGCGAGCAGGAAGTGCCGAGCCGGGCCTATGTGGGCGCGTTCAATTTCAAGGGCGGCGACCAGCAGAAGAAGGTCGGCATCCTGTCCGGCGGTGAGCGCAACCGCGTGCACCTCGCCAAGATGCTCAAGGAGGGCGGCAACCTGCTCCTCCTCGACGAACCGACCAACGATCTCGACGTTGAAACCCTGTCGGCCCTGGAAGCCGCGCTCGAGGACTTCCCCGGCTGCGCCGTGGTGATCTCGCACGATCGCTTCTTCCTCGACCGGATCGCCACCCACATCCTCGCCTTTGAAGGCGACAGCCATGTGGAATGGTTCGAAGGCTCGTTCACCGACTATCTGGCCGACAAGAAGCGCCGCCTGGGCGATGACGCCCTGGTGCCCAAGCGCGTGAAGTTCCAGAAGTTCGAACGCTAAGAGCTTCACGATGACGTCCGCTGAACGCCGCCGCCTGACCGCATTTATGGCGGGACGGCGGTGGGCGTCTCTGGCGGTGATCTGCGCGGCGCTCACGGGCGCCGCGCTCATCGTTTTCATGATTGCTCGGCCCGAATGGGTGTTCCGCTCCCCTGTTCTGGTGCTTCTGCTGCCCGTGCTGATCGTCGCGGCGCGGTGCTGGCGTGCGCCCCTTCAATGGCGCGGCGCACTGGATGATCTCAAAGGCGATGCGGTCGAAACGGACAGCGGCGTCGCCCATGTTTACTGGCGAAGACGTCCCGGCCTGTTCTCAGGCCTGAGTGCGACGCTGGAGCTTGAAGGGCGGCGGTTCACGCTTGAGGACGATATGGCGGGCGCGGTGACGCCGGGCGTCTGGCTGACCGCGCGTTACGCCCCGGCTTCTGGCGCTCTGTTGTCCATCGAGCGAGCCTCCCGACAAGAGGCGGGGCTGGACCCGGTCATCGCGGATCAGCTGACAGAGCGTGAGCGCGCCCTGCTGGCGCTTCTGGCGGAAGGGTTGAGCGACAAGGCGATTGCGCGGCGGCTCAATCTCTCTCCGACGACCGTGCGCACCTATAACAGCACCCTCTACGCCAAGCTGGGCGTTCAAGGGCGCGGCGAGGCGATGAAACTCGCCCGCGGCGGCGCGCTGACATCTGCAGACTGACAGATCAATGACATCCGTCGATAGGCGCAAAACCCTCCGCGCGACAGCCTCCTCCCATTCAAGGGAGGACATCATGCATCAAGATGTGACACAGCCGCTGTGGCGGTTTCGGGACGGGATCGTTGTGCTCGCAACGGCCATGGCCGCCTACACGGCGCTAAGCTGGGCGCATATGGCGCTCGTCAGCGAGACGGTCGGCATGGAGGCCTATCTTGGCTCCGGCGACAGACTGCCGCTCAAAATCCTCGTCATCAGTCAGCTCAGCAAGGCGGTCGCGCTTCTGGGCGTGCTCTGGGGGCTGGGACTTTTGCTCAAGGGGCTCGACTGGCGTGCGGTGGGATTAAGGCCCGTTGGAACAGGCTGGCTTCTGACCGGCGCGGCGGCGGGCCTGGGCTTCACGGTGACGGGGCTGATGCTGGTGAAGGCGTTGACCGGGCTGATCCCGTCCTGGGCGATGATGACCCGGGCGCCGTTTGATTTCGGACCGTCCGCCTCGCCGGGCATGATCGCGGCCTTTGTGGGGATGACGCTTGTGGTCACGCCGTTCGCCGAGGAAGTCTTCTTTCGCGGCTTTGTCTATAAATGGATGAAAGGACATCGTCCGGTCTGGCTGGCGGCGCTTGTCTCCTCGATCATCTTCGGGGCGTCCCATATCGTCCCGCATCAGGCGATCAATGCGGCGGTGATGGGGCTCGTCCTGATCTGGCTCTATGAGCAATCTGGTTCGATCTGGCCCGCCATACTCGCTCATGCGGTCAACAATGCGCTGGGGGTCGGGCTGGGCGCGCTGGCGGCGCAAGGGCTGTTGCCGGCTTTCCTGACCGCGCCGGGCTAGGCGTGAAGTTTTCCTGACGGGGCAGGTTTGGCGTTGCGCGTGCGGGGGCGCCTCGATAATCCTGAGGTGCTGGCCTGGAGGATGGTATGACCAGCACGCTTCTCGAACTTCATCAGCGGTTTCTGGACCGCGCCCTCGCTGTCTTCGCTCAGGAACCGGGACTGGCCGCGGTCCTGGGCGGCGGCTCTCTGGTCCATGGCGGGTTTGACGCCTGGTCCGATCTTGATCTGGTGCTCGTTTACGACGCTCCGCCTGTCACATTGAATGACAAGCGCGCGCTGGCGATGCGGCTGGGGGATCTGGTTTCGTCCTTCACCGGAGAGCATGTGGGAGAGCCGCGGCTGCTGATCACGCTTTACGGGCCCGAGCTTCTGCACGTGGATCTGAAGTTCGCAGACCCGACCGACCTTGATCACCGGGTGGAGCGTCCGGCGATTTTATGGGCGCGGGACCGGGCGGCGCTGGAGGCGCGACTGGATCAGGCGCAGATCGTCTGGCCGCAGACCGATGCGCAATGGCTCGAGGACCGGGCCTGGATTTGGCTGCACTACGGGGCGGCCAAGCTGGGCCGGGGCGAAGTGTTTGAGGCCATCGGCATGCTGGGCTTTTTCCGCGAGCAGGTGCTGGGGCCGATGCTGGCGCGGCGTCTGGGCTGGCCCGAACGCGGCGTGCGCAAGCTCGATGACGCGCCGGGGGCGGAAGCGCTCAAGGCGACGTTGGCGGAGGCTGACCCCGATGCTGTTCGGAACGCACTGCAGGCGGCTGTGACGGCCTATCTCGATCTGAGATCCGATGCGCCGCCCGCCCATCCTGCGCCGGGCATGCCCGATGCCCTGCTGAGATTTCTGGACAGGACCTAGCCCTTCACGAAGCGCTCAAGCCTTGTGCTCACTGCCTCGAACCAGTCCGCCACATGCGCGCCGTCCACAAGTCCGTGATGGACCTGGACTGACATCGGCAGGGTGAGGCGACCCCAGGCTTCCATGCGCCATTGGCCGGCTGCGATATTGGGCGTCGCCGCAAAGGCGCCGCCGCCGCTTCTGGGATGCTCGATCGAGCTGAAGCGCAGGAAGGGCAGGCCGGTGCAATAGAGCTGGCCGCATTCCGGCCCGGTCTCGACATTGGTGCGCATCTCGGTCGCGCTCTCCGCTTCGGGCTTGTCGGCGTGATAGGCGGTGATGAAGGCGTCGAGATCTTCAGTGAAGGGGACGTAGGAAAAATTCACATGCCCCTGGGCGTTCCGGACCGTGTAGCTGGGCAACAGCGCATTGATGCGAAAGGGCTGACCGTCCGATGTCAGGCGCCAGCGGAAGGCGTCCACATCCAGACTGGCTCCGCAAATCGCGTGAAACAGCACGGCGAAGGGGGGCAGGACCCCGGACTTGGCCTTGGTGACAAAATCCGGCGCTTCCAGCTCGGCGCTGAGGTTCAGCCGCGGATCGTCCATGCCGTCAAACCAGCTCAGCTGGGCGGTGCGCTCAAACGGCGTGCTCTGCGCAGGGAGGATCTCTGGGGCGGGAAAGGCGGTCATGGCGCGGGTCCGGTCTGACAGAGGCGGATCATGCGACGCGAAGGCCGGATACGAAACCGCCGGAGCGCGCTCGTTAGCGCGCCCCGGCGGGCCATTCAACTGAGGTCGCCCAGGCGCGACGCCAAGTCGTGGGTCTAGCTGTCCTGACCCGGCTCGCGATTACGCAGCATCTCGGTCGCCGCGCTCACATCGCCGCCATTGTCGCCGATCACCGACAGGATCTGTTCGCGCTGGGTCTGGGCGAGCCACACGCCCAGCACTTCCACGTCCACGGCCTTGAGGTCGCCATCGGTTTCCAGAATGCGCCAGTTCACTTCGTACTCTTCGTTCTGGGGACCGCCGAAGACACGCGAACGGACGATGTAGTCACCCGGATTGCGGGTCACCGAACCGGTCACGTCCAGCTGCTGGCCGGCATAGGCGCTCAGCTCGCTTTCATAGACGCCGATCGCGTAGTTGCGGAATGCGGTGCGAAACGCGTTCAGATCGGCCTCGGAGGCGGTGCGGCGATAGCGGCCCAGCACGAAGTTGGAGATGCGCTCCACATCGGCGAGCTCGTCGATGCGATCACGGAAGTCCTGGCGAACGGCCTCCAGATCGGTCTGGCCTGATTGCAGTTCGGACAGGGTTTCGATGACCTGGTTGGCCTGGGTCTGGACAAAGGCTTCGGCGTCTTCAGCCGTTGTGGACTGGGCGAGAGCTGCAGGCGCAGCCAGCGCCAGCGCAAACGCCGAAATCAGCAGTTTCATCATCGGGGAGTGCTCCTTGCCGCCGTTTCGGCGTGCTTATTCGAACTCAGGCAGGTCCTGGTAATCCTCGTCCGTCTCACCCTGGCTTTGGATGAAGGCGCGGCGGGACTGACGCCAGGCTGAACGCGCCTGAACATAGGGGTCGATTGCGGTGCGATTGAGGCTGCCGATGGCGTCATCAAGGTCGGCGCGGGTCTGAACGCCATTCAGTCCGCGGACGCCCCAGGCCCAGGCCTCGCCGGATTCCTCTTCATTCCAGTTGAGCGGATGAGGATAACGATCGACAAAGCGTCCGGTTGCATCGCGGACGTTCGAAGGGCCGATCACGGGCAGCACCAGATACGGCCCATCGCCAACGCCCCAATGGGCGAGGGTCTGGCCAAAGTCGCGGCGATGTTCGGGCACGCCCTCATGGGTGGCGACATCAAAAACGCCCGCCACGCCGATCGTGGTGTTCATCAGGAAACGGCCGAACGTATCGCCCGCCGCATGCACATCGCCTTGCAGCAGGGCGTTCGCGAACACCACCGGCTGGTTGAGATTCGTCATGAAATTGCGCACGCCGGTCTGCACCGGATCGGGCGTGACGGCGTCATAGGCGCGCGCGCCCGGACCAATCACCGCATCGTCCAGCGTCTGGTTCACCGCGAAGATGGCCCGGTTGGTCGGCTCGAACGGGTCGCCGGTCTCCTGCGCCAGCTCACGCGATGCGCAAGCGGTCAGGCTGAGCGCCGCCAGCAGGACTGCGGCGTAAGAGGTCAGAGCGTCAATGCGCATGGAGGGTCCTTTGGGTCGTATATTCGGTTGGGAGCAATGTCGTGTCTGGGGGCGCGATATCAAGTCAGTGTGATCCATTAGGTACTGTTCCGGAGTGAATACAGCCTTGCTCGATCATCAATAATCGCATAAAGATATCTTTATGTGGATGTGTCGCGCGGTCGGCGCGGCGCCAGCCAGGGCAGGATGGTGATGACCGTTATGGGCCGCTCCTCTTCACAAGGGCCGAAAGTGTCCTTTGAATTCTTCCCGCCGAAAAGCGAGGAAGCCGAGGCGAAATTGTGGTCGTCCATTGAACGGCTGTACCCGCTCGCCCCCGACTTCGTCTCCGTGACCTATGGCGCGGGGGGCTCCACCCGCGACCGCACCCACCGCACCGTGCGCCGCATCGTGGCCGAAACCGACATGAAGCCGGCCGCGCACCTGACCTGCGTCTCCGCCACCTGCGAGGAGGTGGACGAGGTCATTCGCGATTACTGGGATGCGGGCGTGCGCCACATCGTGGCGCTGCGCGGCGATCCGCCCGAAGGGCTGGGCGAGCGGTATCAGGCGTATCCGGGCGGCTATGGCAATTCCGCGGATCTGACCAGGGGCATCAAGGCCATTGGCGATTTCGAAGTGTCTGTCGGCTGCTATCCCGAGAAACATCCCGACAGTGCGGACTGGGATGCGGATCTGGATATGCTGAAGGCCAAGATCGACGCGGGCGCGACCCGGGCGATCACCCAGTTCTTCTTCGATCCGGACGTGTATTTCCGCTATCTCGAACGCGTGCGCAAAGCCGGCATCGACATTCCGATCGTGCCGGGCGTGATGCTGCAGCCCAACTTCAAGGGGCTCAAGCGCATGGCGCAAATGTGCGGCGCGCACATACCCGACCGGATTCACGCCGTCTATGAGGGTCTGGACGAGGATCCCGATACGCGCGAACTGGTGACCGCTCACCTCGCCGCCGAAATGTGCGAAACGCTCAATCAGGGCGGGGCCGACGCGTTCCACTTCTACACCCTGAACCGGGCCGGACTGGCGCTGTCGACCTGTGCGTTGCTGGGCGTTAAATCCCTTCAAGACGTTAAAGCCGCCTGACAGGACGAGCGACATGACCAAAGCTGAACGCCGCGCCGCGCTGGACGCGTTGGCGCTGGAGCGCATTCTTATCCTGGACGGCGCGATGGGCACCCAGATCCAGACCCTGAAGCTGGATGAGGCGGGCTATCGCGGCGAGAGATTCGCGGACTGGTCCTGCCCGATCCAGGGCAATAACGACATCCTGAACCTGTCGACCCCCGACGCCGTGCGCGCCATCCATAAAGAGTATTTCGACGCTGGCGCCGACCTGGTGGAGACCAATACCTTCTCCGCCACCCAGATCGCCCAGGCCGACTACAAGATGGAAGACCTCGCCGCCGAGATCGCCTCTGAGGGGGCGCGTCTGGCGCGAGAGGCCGCCGATGCCGCCGAGGCCGAGACCGGTTCGCCCAAGGCCGTGCTGGGGGCGATTGGCCCGACCAACAAGACGCTGTCGCTGTCGCCCAATGTGGAGGATCCCGGCTTTCGCGAAGTGACCTTCGATCAGGTGCGCGAGGCCTATGCCGAGCAGGTCGAGGCCATGGCCGAACATGTGGACTTCTTCCTGATCGAGACGATCTTTGACACGCTCAACGCCAAGGCGGCGATCAAGGCGATTCTCGATCTGCGCAATGAAGGCCGGATCGACGCCGACATTCCGATCATCCTGTCGGGCACGATTACCGACGCGTCGGGCCGGACCCTGTCGGGCCAGACCACCGAAGCCTTCTACAATTCCATCCGACACGCCCAGCCCTGGGCGGTGGGTCTGAACTGCGCTCTCGGCGGCAAGCAACTCCGACCCTATGTGGCCGAGCTGGCGCGGATCGCGGAATGCCATGTGCTGGCCTATCCCAATGCGGGCCTGCCCAATGCCTTTGGCGAGTATGACGAGACCCCGGACGAGACCGCCGCCTTCATCGCGGACTGGGCGCAATCGGGCCTGATCAATATCGCCGGCGGCTGTTGCGGCACCACGCCCGCCCATATCGCCGCCATTGCGCGGGACGCGCGCGCCGGCGCGCCGCGCAAACGCGATGACCGGCCCAGGGCCATGCGCCTGTCCGGTCTTGAACCCTTCGAGCTGGCCTGAGGAGCCCGTATGTCTGACGCCTCACCCTCTCGCGCGACGTTCGTCAATGTGGGCGAACGCACCAACGTCACTGGCTCTGCGAAATTCCGCAAGCTGATCAAGGCGGGCGATTATGCGACTGCGCTCGATGTGGCGCGTCAGCAGGTGGATGCGGGCGCCCAGATCATTGACGTGAACATGGATGAGGGCCTGCTGGATTCAAAGCAGGCCATGACCACCTTCCTCAATCTGATCGCCGCCGAGCCCGACATCGCCCGCGTGCCGATCATGATCGACAGCTCCAAATGGGAGGTGATCGAGGCGGGCCTGAAATGCGTGCAGGGCAAGGCCATCGTCAACTCGATCTCCATGAAGGAGGGCGAGGCCGAGTTCCTCAAGCACGCCCAGGCCTGCAAGGATTATGGCGCCGCTGTCGTGGTGATGGCGTTCGACGAAGAGGGGCAGGCGGACACGGCCAAGCGCAAGATCGAGATCTGCGAGCGCGCGTACAAGATCCTCGTCGACAAGATCGGCTTTGACCCCAACGACATCATCTTTGATCCCAATATCTTTGCGGTGGCGACGGGGATCGAGGAGCACAACAATTATGCGGTGGACTTCATCGAGGCCGCCCGCTGGATCCGCGAGAACCTGCCCGGCTGTCACGTCTCGGGCGGTCTGTCGAACATCTCCTTCTCCTTCCGCGGCAATGAGCCGGTGCGCCGGGCCATGCACTCGGTCTTCCTCTACCACGCCATCAAGGCGGGAATGGATATGGGGATCGTCAACGCCGGCCAGCTCGACATCTATGACGAGATTGACGCCGAGCTGCGCGAGCTTGTCGAGGATGTGATCCTCAACCGCCGCGAGGATGCGACCGAGCGCCTTCTCGAGGCCGCCGAGCGCTATCGGGATTCTGGCGAAGCCGCCGAGAAACAGGATGAAGCCTGGCGCGCCCTGCCGGTGGAGGAGCGGCTCAAGCACGCCCTCGTCAAGGGCATCGACGCCTATGTGGAAGAGGACACAGAGGAGGCCCGTCAGGCCGCCGAACGTCCGCTGCACGTGATCGAAGGCCCGCTGATGGCGGGGATGAATGTGGTCGGCGACCTCTTCGGCGAAGGCAAGATGTTCCTGCCCCAGGTCGTCAAATCCGCGCGCGTGATGAAGAAGGCCGTCGCCTATCTCTTCCCCTTCATGGAGGAGGAGCGCCTCGCGAGCGGCGCCGAGGAAGAGGCCGCCGGCAAGATCATCATGGCGACCGTGAAGGGCGATGTGCACGATATCGGCAAGAATATCGTCGGCGTCGTGCTGCAGTGTAACGGCTATGACGTGGTCGATCTGGGCGTGATGGTGCCCGCCGAGACCATTCTCGAGACCGCGCGCGCCGAGAAGGCCGACATTATCGGCCTGTCCGGCCTGATCACGCCGTCGCTCGATGAAATGGTGCATGTGGCGTCCGAGATGCAGCGTCAGGGCTTTGACCTGCCCTTGATGATCGGCGGCGCCACCACTTCGCCCGCCCATACCGCGGTGAAGATCGAACCGGCCTATTCCAAGGCGCCCGTCATCCACACCACCGACGCCAGCCGGGCTGTGGGCGTGGTCTCGCGCCTTCTGTCCAGGGAAGAGCGGCAGCCGCTCTGGGACGAAGTTTCGACCCGCTACGAAAAGATCCGTGAAACCCGCGCCCGCACCCAGGGCAGTCGCGAACGCGTCAGCATCGAGGACGCCCGTCAGAACGCGTTCGACGCCGATGCGGGCGACTATCAACCCGTAGCGCCGCAAAAGACCGGCCTGACCACCATCGACGATGTCCGGCTGTCCGATCTCGTGGACTATATCGACTGGACGCCCTTCTTTTTCTCCTGGGAGCTCAAGGGCAGCTATCCCGCCATTCTCGACGATCCCAACCGGGGCGAGGCGGCGCGCAACCTGTTCAAGGATGCGCAGGCCATGCTCAAGACCATGGTTGAAGAGGACTGGCTCAAGCCGCGGGGCGTCGTCGGATTGTGGCCGGCGCGCCGCGACGGCGATGACGTGATTGTCTTCGCTGATGAGGAACGCAGCGCGGAGGCCGGGCGCTTCTTCGGTCTGCGCCAGCAATCAAGGAAAGAGGGCGACAAGCCCAATTTCTCGATCACCGATTTCATTTCGGCCAAGCAGGACGACTGGATCGGCGGTTTCGCGGTGACGGCGGGCGAGGGCGAGCAGGCGATCATTGACCGCTTCAAGGCGAACAATGACGACTATTCCGAGATCCTGTTCAAGTCGCTCTCGGACCGGTTCGCCGAAGCCTTCGCGGAATATCTCCACCAGCGCGTGCGCCGCTCGATCTGGGGCTATGCGTCCGACGAGACGCTGTCCAATGAGGAATTGATCAAGGAAGCCTACGCCGGCATCCGCCCGGCGCCGGGCTATCCCGCTCAGCCCGATCACACCGAGAAGGGTCTGCTGTTCAAGCTTCTCGAAGCGACCGACCGTACGGGCATCAGCCTGACGGAAAGCTGGGCGATGAGCCCGGCCTCGTCCGTGTCGGGGCTCTACCTCGCCCATCCCGACAGCGTCTATTTCGCGGTGGGCCGGATCGCCAGGGATCAGGTCGAGGACTACGCCAAGCGCAAGGGCTGGACCCTGAAACGGGCGGAGAAGGAACTCGCTCCAATCCTCGGTTATGAGCCGGATGCAGAGGCGGTTGCGGCGGCGGAAGCGGCCGAATAGAAAACGCTTGCGACAAATGTAGCATCATGGTTTGGTTCTCCCAAGGGGAGAAACTCGATGCACAAGATCATCTATGTCGCCTTTGCAGGCGCAATGCTTTTTCAGTCGGCATTCGCTCAGTCAGATGCCGGGCCGGACAACGGGCTGCCTGACAGGATCGTGTCCTACTTCGACATGACGCCAGAGGTGCTCGAGGGTTATGCGCCAGACGGCAATGAACTCGGCATGGCGACACAGCTCTTCAGTTTTGTCGGGCGCGAGGATCTGACCCAGCGCCTGCAGGACACCGCCTACACGCAGCCAACGTGTCCTGTGCTGCGTGAAGACGGCTTGCAGGCGGTCCTGGAGGCTGTTGGAGACGCCCGGATCGTCATGATCAACGAGGCGCATGACGATCCCTATCATCGCTGGGTCATCGCCCGACTGGCCGAAGCGCTGGCGCCTGACTTCACGATCTTCGCTGCCGAGACCTTTTCAAACGAAGGGGATGTGGAGGCGCTTGTTCCAGAAGCGAGCATGGATATCGGCTGGTATTCAAGCGAGCCGATTTACGGGCGTCAGCTCAGGACGCTGGTCGATCTTGGATACCGCTTCGCGGCTTACGAGATCACGCGCGAGCAACGCCTTGTGGATCGGAGCGAAGGATACATGGCGAGCATTGCCGAGCGCGAGGAGGCGCAGGCGGTCAATTTCATCGCAAATGCGCTCGAAGCATATCCGGACGCCCGCATCCTGGTGCATGTCGGGTATAGCCATCTCAATGAAGTCGGCGGCGAAGACGGCGAGGAGACGTCGCGCTGGTTCGCCGCGCGCCTGCGTGACAAGACGGGCATCGATCCCCTGACGATTTCCCAGACCTCTTGCAGCGTCGAGTCAGGGGCTGGGATGGACGTCCTGACCGAAAGCCCGCTGGTGGATGGCTCTGGCTTGCTCGTCACCCAGAGGCAGCCGGGCTGGGTTGATCTGTTTCTCGGGCGTCCGCCCATGCGCTTTACCGATGGACGCCCCGACTGGCGCTACGCCATCGGCGATCGGCCTGTCGCCGTTCCTGCATCCCTGCTTCCGGAAGAGACGCGCATCATCATCGAGGCCCGGGCGCCCGGTGAGGACCTTGGGATGATCCCCGTCGAGCGTTTGATGCTCTATCCGGGAGAGAGGCTGCCGCTGATGCTGCCGGAAGGAGACTGGGTGCTGACGGCCTGGACGCCAGAGGGATCCTTCAGGGACCCCGTTGAGGTTACAGTGCCGCCAGCCCCATAGGATCTATTCAGCGTCGCCATCCGCCACATGCACGTCCGGTCCGAGCGGAACGACCGCGGTCGGATTGATCATGTTATGGCTTTCGTAATAGTGCCGCTTGGCGTGTTCGAGATTGAACACATCACCGACCCCGTGCTGCGTGTGCAGGCGCCGGGCATAGGCGTTGATGTGCGGGTATTCGATCAGGCGCTTGAGATTGCACTTGAAGTGGCCGTGATAGACCGGGTCGAAGCGCACCAGCGTGGTGTAGAGCCGCCAGTCGGCCTCGGTCACGTCATCGCCGATCAGATAGGCGCGGCCGTCTGACAAGCGGTCCTCAATCCAGTCGAGCGCTTCAAACAGCGTCGTCACCGCCTCTTCATAGGCGTCCTGCGTCGTGGCGAAGCCGGATTTGTAAACCCCGTTATTGATCTCGTCGTAGACGCGCGCGTTCACCGCATCGATCTCCTCGCGCAACGCCTCGGGATAGTAATCGCCCGGCTCGGCGCCCACGCCGTCAAAGGCGGAGTTGAACATTCGGATGATGTCCGCGCTTTCGTTGGAGACGATGGTGTTCGTCTTCTTGTCCCACAGCACGGGCACCGTGACCCGGCCCGAATAGTCGGACTTTGCGGCGGTATAGACCTGGTGCATGAATTCGGCATCGTGCAGCGGGTCCGCAATGACGCCGGGCCCGTCCTTGAAGGTCCAGCCGTTTTCCCGCATCAGCCAGTGCACGACCGAGAGATCGATCATATCCTCCAGGCCCTTGAGCCGGCGGAAGATCAGGGTGCGGTGCGCCCAGGGGCAGGCCAGTGACACATAAAGATGGTAGCGGCCCGGCTCGGCCTTGAACCCGGCCTGGCCAGTCGGTCCGGCCGAACCGTCCGTTGTCACCCAGTTGCGGAAGATGGCTTCAGAGCGCTTGAAGCGCCCACCGTTGGACTTGGTGTCGTACCATTGATCATGCCAGACGCCGTCGACGAGCAATCCCATGAGTTTCTCCTTGTTTGCGCCCCTGCAGAGTGATGAGCCGACCTAGAACCGGCCCTGCTGGTAATCGAGCATCGCCTGGCGCACTTCGCCCTCGGTGGTCATCACGAACGGACCGCCCCAGACGATGGGTTCTCCAATGGGCTTGCCGGCCGCCAGCATCAGGCGCGCGCCCTTGGGGCCGGCCTTGATGCGGATCGTGTCGCCGCGTCCGAACACGCCGAGCTGGGCTTCGGTCAGCTTCAGGCCGCCCGCTTCCACATCGCCCGTGTGTACGGCGATGAAAGCCGTCTTGGCGTCAGAGATCGGTTCCTCGAAGGTCGCGCCGGGCTCCATGCGCAGTTCGGCGTAGAGCGGCTCGACGGTGACGTCGCGCACAGGACCCTCGATCCCGGCGGAGGTCCTGCCGGTGACGATCTTGGCGACCACGCCCTCACGCACGTCAGAGGGCACCCGGTTCTCGTCGAACTCCTGATAGCCGGGATCCTTCATCTTTTCCGCCTTGGGCAGGTTCACCCAGAGCTGAAAGCCGCTCATCAGCCCGTCTTCCTGCTCGGGCATTTCGGAATGCACGATGCCGCGTGCGGCGGTCATCCACTGCACGCCGCCCGGCTCGATCACGCCTTCATGGCCCTTGTTGTCCTTGTGGCGCATGCGGCCCTCGACCATGTAGGTCACGGTTTCAAAACCGCGGTGCGGGTGGGGCGGGAAGCCCGCCAGATAGTCGCCCGGATTGTCCGAGTGGAACTTGTCCAGCATCAGGAACGGGTCGAGCACCTGCAGATCGGGCGTGCCCAGAAGGCGCGTCAGCTTCACGCCCGCGCCATCAGAGGTGGGACGGCCTTGGGTAATTTTGACGATGGGGCGATAGTGAGCGCTCATCAAAGCCTCCGTTTTCCTTGTTCAGAAGGAAGATGGGGGCCAGACACCCTGAAGGCGAGGGCGCAATCAGACAGGCAGCTTTTCCGATTTGAGAATAATCAGTCCTTGCATCATGTCGCGATGGACGAAACCCTAGGAGCGCTGTAACGCATCGCCTTTGACTATTTACCGGAGGAAACGACGGCATGTCCCAAGAGCCGTTCGTCCTGGGTTGGGAAGAATGGGCCGCCTTTCCCGGGCTGGCGCTTCCCGCCATCAAGGCCAAGATTGACACCGGCGCGAAGACCAGCGCTTTGCATGCCGTGGCGATCGAGCCCTTCGGTCCTGCCAACAAGCCGCAGGTCCGCTTCGTCATGCACCCGATCCCGGATCAGCCGGATCTGGAGGTGGTTTGCGCCGCCCCGGCGGTGGATCGCCGGGAGGTGACGTCCTCGAATGGCGAAACCGAGCTGCGCTGGGTGATCGAGGCGAAAGTCACCATAGGTGAGCGCACCTGGCCCATCGAGGTCACGCTGACCAATCGCGAGAACATGGCGTACCGCATGCTGCTCGGGCGCTCGGCGATCCTTGATGACATGGTGGTCAGCCCGACCCAGTCCTGCGCCCAGAAAGCGCTGAGCTATGATCTTTATCAGCACCTGCCGCGCAGCAAGCCGGTGCACCGTCCCTTGCGCATCGCCATTCTGACGCGTGAGCCGAAGAATTATTCCTCCCAGCGTCTGAAAGAGGCCGCCGAGGCCCAGGGCCACGTGGCGGAAATGATCAACACGGCGCGTTGCACCATGGCGATCAACGCCCTGTCCCCGGCGATCTATTATGATGGTCGTCGCTTGCCGCGCTATGACGCCGTCATACCGCGCATTGGCGCGTCGATGACCAATTACGGCATGGCGGTTCTGCGCCAGTTCGCCATGACGGGCGCCTATATTCTCAACACGCCTGACGCCATTGGCGCCAGCCGGGACAAGCTCTACGCCCATCAGGTGCTGGCGCGCGCAGGGATCGGCATGCCGACGACGGCGTTCGCCCACTCTCCCAAGGACACCAAGAACCTCATCGAGCATGTGGGCGGCGCGCCGCTGGTGGTGAAATTGCTGGAGAGCACACAAGGCCGAGGCGTGGTGCTGGCGGAAACCGGCAAGGCGGCCGAATCCGTGATTGACGCCTTCCGCGGGCTGGATGCGAACTTCATCGTTCAGGACTTCGTCAAGGAAGCCTCGGGCGTGGACATTCGCTGCTTTGTCATTGGCGGCAAGGTGGTCGCCGCCATGAAGCGCGAAGCCCAGGCGGGCGAGTTCCGTTCCAACCTGCACCGCGGCGGCCAGGCCAGCCGTGTGCGCATTTCAAAGGAAGAGCGCTCCGCCGCTGTGAAGGCGGCGCGTGCGCTGGGGCTTTCTGTGGCGGGCGTGGACATGCTCCGCTCGGATGAAGGGCCGAAAGTCCTCGAGGTGAATTCTTCGCCCGGTCTTGAGGGGATCGAGAAGTCGAGCGGCAAGGATGTGGCCGAGATGATCATTGATCATATCGAAGCCCATGTGCGCGCCCTGCGCCGTCCGCCGGCGCGCCGCCGCAAGACCAAGGCGACTGACGCCGGAGCGGCGGAATAAGAAAACGCCCGGGCGCTCAGGGAGCGCCCGGGCGATCCGGTATTACATGCCCGGCATGATCACGCTGTCGATGACGTGCACGACGCCGTTCGAGGCGTCCACATCGGCGGCGATGACATTCGCGCCGTCGACCATGACGGATCCGTCGTCGCCCACAACGACATTGACCGTGTCGCCCTGCAGGGTGGTCAGGTCATAGGAACCCGGCGCAACGTCCTCGGCGAAATACTCGCCCTGAACCACATGGTAGGTCAGGATCGCGGTCAGCTGATCGCGGTTTTCCGGCTGCAGAAGCGCGTTGAGCGTATCGTCGCCCACGGCGGCGAAGGCGTCATTGGTCGGCGCGAACACGGTGAAGGGGCCATCACCGGACAGGGCGTCGACCAGGCCGGCGGTCTGAAGCGCCGTCACCAGGGTGGAGAAGTTCTCATCGCCCGTGGCGATGCTGACGATGGAGGGCTGGCTGGCGTGATGGTCCTTGCTCATTTTCGGAGCAGAGGTTTCGGCGGGGGTCGCAAACGCCGGCGCGGCCAGGGCTGCGCTCAGAGCGGCGGCGGTCAGAACAGTCAGTTTACGCATGTCTGGTCTCCCATATGGGTGTGATCAGGCCTGCAGACGGTATGCCTGCCGGCGTTCCAATGCGACTGGAACACCCATGGTTACGCAGCGTCTGCGCAACCGGATCAATCTCAGTTCACTAATGACAGGAAATTTTTACGTTCGACCGGGGGTTGAGCGTCCCGGCGCAATCGGGCGTTAGTCCGCGCCGCGCTGCGCGGGCTGGAAGTACACGTCCAGACCGCCCCCCATATTGGCGAGCCAGAGGACGCCGGGATGCTGCTGAAGGCTGTCATCCTCCTGCAGGGTTTCAGCGGTGATCACCTTGAGCGGCCAGTCGGGAAAAAGCGCCGCTTCGCCATAGGCGATGTCCAGAATGGCGAATTCCTCATTGCGCCGATCATCCCATATGCATTCGAGAATTGAGCGGATGACCTTCGGGGAGCCTTCCATAGCATGCAGGCAGCGCCGGTCATTCATCAGGAAGGCAGAGGTCACGCCGACACGGGCGTTATGTTCTGCGCTGCTGGTCAGCAACGATTCAATTTCCGCTACGCCGAGATCGGCGCGCAATACGCTGCGATATGCGACTCGGAACACCCAAGTCTCCTGATGGATTCCTTCAAACTTGTTAGGAACTTATGGAAGTCAGCCGACGAAAAAAGGCGAATTCGTTACAGTGAACGCATTTATTGTAGTTCTAAGCAGTTTTACGCGTATTCATTGTGAGCTGTATTTGCCTGTCTAGTCGGAGCCTCCGCCACCCGGAGTAAGGATTTCAAGTGTTTCGCCTGGGTTCACTTCAATTCTGAAGAGCGCATCCAGAAGTTGCCGGCTGCCATCGGTTCGCCAGAGGCATTGTGCGCCTGTGGCGCCGGGGCCGCCGCCGCGAAGTCCGGCCGGATGCTCGCTCCTGCGCCCGGACAGCAGCGCCGCCTGCATTGGCTCCAGAAATGTGATTCGCCGGATTGAACCGTCTCCGCCCGGGAAACGGCCCTGGCCGCCAGAGCCCTGGCGGATCGCATGGGTCTGCACCCGGACCGGATAGCGCGCCTCAAGCACTTCGGGATCGGTGAGCCGTGAATTGGTCATGTGGGTGTGTACCGCGCTGGCGCCGGCAAAGCCCGAACCGTCAGCATAATAGCCTGCGCCGGCCCCGCCGCAGATCGTCTCGTAATACTGGCGAGTCTCGTCGCCGAAGGTGAAATTGTTCATCGTGCCTTGCGCGCAGGCCATGCGGCCCGTCGCCATGAACAGGGCGTCCACCACCAGCTGGCTGGTCTCCACATTGCCGGCCACCACTGCGGCGGGCGGCACGGGATTGAGCAGGCTGCCTTCGGGCACGATGAGCGTGATGGGTTTGAGGCATCCTTCATTGAGCGGGATGGCGTCATCCACGAGGCACCGCAGCACATAAAGCACCGCCGCTCGGGTCACGGCGCTGGGCGCGTTGAAATTGCTCGGGCGTTGTTCGGACGTGCCGGTGAAATCGATCACAGCGGTGCGGTCTTTCTGGTCGACGTTGATCTTCACCTTGATGACCGCGCCGTCCTCGAGCCGCATTTCCGCTTCACCATCCTTCAGCGCCTGGATCACACGGCGTACGGCGCGTTCGGCATTGTCCTGCACATGCCCCATATAGGCGCGGACCACCGCCGTGCCCTCAAGCGTGTTGAGCTTGGTCAGCTCGGCTGCGCCTTTCGAGCAGGCGGCAAGCTGGGCCTTGAGGTCGGCAATGTTCTGATCGGGATTGCGGGCGGGGTGGGCGCCCGAGGCGAGGACCTTGCGCACGGCGTCTTCTTCGAAGCGGCCCCGGGTGAGGATCTTCACGCTGTCAAAGATCACGCCCTCCTCGTCGATGGTTTTCGAGAAGGGCGGCATGGAGCCCGGCGCAATGCCGCCGATATCGGCATGGTGCCCCCGTGAGGCCACATAGAACATCCGCTCGCCGCGCTCGTCGCACACGGGCTGGATCACGGTGACGTCCGGCAGGTGGGTGCCGCCATTATAGGGCGCGTTCACCGCCACCGCGTCGCCGGGGCCGAGATCGGGATGCGCATCCACCGCCGCGCGGACGCTGGCGGACATCGAGCCCAGATGGACGGGCATGTGGGGCGCGTTCGCGACCAGACCGCCCTCGGCGTCAAACACCGCGCAGGAGAAATCGAGCCGCTCCTTGATGTTCACCGAGTGCGCCGTGCGTTCGAGCACCACGCCCATCTGTTCGGCGATCGACATGAAGCGGCGGTTGAACAATTCAAGCCGGATCGGATCAAGGCTCGTATCGCCCGCTTGCAGGGGGGCGGCGGCTTCGTGGGTCAGCACCAGCATGCCGTCCGCAAGGCGATCCGCCCGCCAGCCCGGATCGAGCACGATGGTCTGGTTGGCGTCCATGATCAGGGCGGGGCCCTGA
The DNA here is from genome assembly GCF_002433705.1 of Oceanicaulis sp. UBA6590. NCBI lineage: Bacteria > Pseudomonadati > Pseudomonadota > Alphaproteobacteria > Maricaulales > Maricaulaceae > Oceanicaulis > Oceanicaulis sp. UBA6590. The sequence continues at coordinate 187,487 of NZ_DJIQ01000062.1, read as the reverse complement.
ACGCGCGCCTCAGCGCCCAGATCGGCGAGGTCGTAGACCGGCACGGAGCGGGTTTCGCCCTTGATGTGCATGGAGGCCTCTGCACGGGCGTCCACATCGCCGCTCTGTGCTGGCAAATCGGCTTCCGCACGCGGCGCGCCGGCGGGCGCGCCCTCCGCATCCGCAGCAGCGGAATCCAGGATCAGCACGGCGTTCTCCGGCATGAATCCGAAGAGCTGACTGTGGGCGGCGTCAAAGTCCTTGCGCATCTGCGCGTCGTCCGTCCAGGCGACGGGCAGGGCGGTGTCAGAACCCTGGACCCTGATGCGCACTTCCCGGCTGACCTTGATGTCGCGAGCGTGCTGGGCCTTGAGTGAGGACAGCGCCTCGTCTTCCAGCTGGGCCAGAACCCGTTCCGCAGCGGCCAGGCCCTCATCGTCAAACACAATCTCAAGCCCGGCCTGACGCGTGTCGCGCAGCGGAGCGAGGCCGATGCCATAGGCGGAGAGAAGCCCGGCCTTGGGATGGATCAGCGCGGTGCGCATGCCAAGCGCTTCAGCCACCTTGCAGGCATGCTGGCCGCCCGCGCCGCCGAAGGCGTTCAGCGCATAGCCGCGCGGGTCCACGCCCTGAGCCGTGGAGATCTGCTTGATGGCGTCGGCCATGGCTTCAATCGCGACCGACAGGAAGCCTTCCGCAGCGGCCTCGGGACTGTCGAGCCCCATCTTGTCCGCCAGCTTGCCAAGCGCTGTGCGGGCCGCGTCCACATCCAGCGGCCCGTCATGATTGGGGCCGAACACCTTGGGGAACCAGTCAGGCTGGATGCGGCCCAGAACCACATTGGCGTCGGTGACAGCCGCAGGTCCGCCGCGTCCATAGCAGGCCGGTCCCGGATCGGCGCCCGCACTGCGCGGCCCCACCCGCGCGCGTTCGCCATCAAAGTCGAGCACGGAGCCGCCGCCGGCCGCCACCGTATGCACGCTGAGCATGGGCGCGCGCAGCACCCGGCCATCAAGGCTGGCCATGTCGGTGCGCGAATAGCTGTCCCCGTCAAAGCGGGAGACATCCGTCGAGGTGCCGCCCATGTCAAAACCGATGACCTTGTCATGCCCGGCGGATTTGGCGGTCAGAGCCATCCCGACCACGCCGCCGGCAGGCCCGGACAACACCGCATTGCGCGCCTTGAAATGCCGGGCGCTCGAAAGACCGCCGCCCGATTGCATGAAATAGAGCGGCGCGCCTTCGAGGCCCCGATCCACCCGGCCCACATAGTCGCGCAGCACAGGCTCGAGATAGGCGTCGATCACGGCGGTTGAGGCGCGCGGCACGAGCTTGATCAATGGGCTCGCCTCGCTGGAACAGGTGATGTGTTCGAACCCGGCCTCGCGCGCCAGAGAGGCGGCGGCCTGTTCGTGGGCGTCATTGGCGTGCGCGTTCATGAAGGCGATGGCGACGCTTTCAAACCCGTCCGACCGGGCGGTCTTCAGCGCGGCCTTGACCGCTTCGGCGTCAAACGCCTCGACTTCCTGACCATCCGTGGCGATGCGGCCTTTGACCTCGACTGTCTGGGCCGGCAGGGGCGAGGGGCGCTTGATCTCCAGCGCGAAAATATCCGGGCGGGTCTGGTCGCCAATACTCAGAATGTCGCCGAATCCGGACGTCACCAGGAACAGCGTCTTGGCGCCATCGAGCTCCAGCAAGGCATTGGTGGCCACGGTCGTGCCCATCTTCACCGCAGCGAGCGCGCCCTGGGGCAGCGGAGCGCCGGTCTCAACGCCCAGAAGACGACGCACTCCCTCGGTCGCGGCGTCCTCATAGGCGTCGGAGTTGGACAGGAGTTTGAGGGCCTTGAGCTCGCCGTCCGGCGCTCGCCCGATGATGTCCGTGAACGTGCCGCCCCGATCAATCCAGATTTCCCATTCGGCTTGGGCGGCTTGAGATCGGGTCACGCGGAACTCCTTGGCGGCGACTGTGAAGGCCTGCCGCTATGAACAGCATACCTTGCCCGGACAGAGCAAGAACGCGCCCACATGTGCGACAGGAGTCGGATGCGGGAAATCATGGCGCAAAGGTCCCCTCTTGGGTATTATTTCGCGGATGCAGCGTCGTCCTTTCATCCCATGCCGCCTCGGCGGCGGCTCGCCACGGGAGGCGGGGGCATGAGCTTTTGGCGCAGACTGGCCGATTTCATCACCGGACATCATGATCCGTTCGAATGCCGGGGCAAGGACTGCCCGCCCGGACGGGCGGTGGATGATGCGGAATTCGCCATGGCCCTGATCGGGCTCGGCGCCAAGATGGCGAAGGCCGATGGCGTGGTGACGCGCAATGAAGAGCGCGCCTTCCTGCAGGTCTTCCGGGCGCCGCCCGGCTTTGAGGAATCCCTGCGTCGCGCCTTCGATCTCGCCAAGCAGACGACCCTGGGCTTTGACGGCTACGCCCGCAGACTGGGGCGGCGCTTCAAGGATCATCCGGCTGTGCTCGAAGATGTTCTGGATGGTCTGTTCCACATCGCCAAGGCCGATGGCCGCGTGACGAAGGACGAGGATGACTTCCTCGCGCAGGTCGCCAATCTGTTCGGATTTTCCGAGCGCGAGTATGACCGTATCCGCGTGGGGCATCTTGGGGCGCCCGAGGATGATCCCTATGTGATTCTCGGCATTGATCGGGATGCGGATGATCAGGCGGTGAAGAGAGCCTATCGCCGCGTGGCGTCTCAAAATCACCCTGACCGGTTGATCGCGCGCGGCGCGCCGGCGGAGATGCAACGCATTGCGGTGGAGAAGATGGCGGTGATCAACGCCGCCTACGCCGCCATCAATCGCCAGAGACAAACGGGCGGCGGACTGGCCGCCCCTGCTGAATGACAAATCCTTCACTGTTCGGGATCGAACATTGACCTGAGGCGTTCACTTCCCAGATGATCACTGTAAGGCTGGGACTGATGACTCACCGTGGAGAGCTGATTATGACGCACCAACCGACCTTTGACGGGGGCAACCTCATGAACGCGTTGCGTGCGCTTCTCGCCGGTGTCGCGGCGATCGCCGTGATAGGTCTTGTCCTGGTGCTTGCAGCCTTTCTGACCATGGCGGCCTTTGTGGTCGCCGGCGTCGCCGCCGTTGGCGCGGCCGGCTACTGGGCCTGGCGGAAGCTGACCCGGGGCTCGCACAAGCGATCTGCGGACGAGACGGTTCTGGTGGCCCGCCGCGGCCCCCACGGCTGGACGGTGGATGGTGAGGACCAGCCCCGCGGCGCCTAGGCGTCACACTCTGAAAAGCATCGTGAGCGATACAGTGCTTGCAGGCTGGGGCCGGCTCGCTTAGAGCCGGTTCATGTCTTTACGCCACTTCGCTCTTCTGTTCGGTATCTGCCTGGTCTGGGGCTTCAATTTCGTCGTTGCGAAATGGTCGCTCTCAGGCACGCCTGTGCTGGTGGAAGGGTTTGAGGGCAGTCCGCCCTTCTTCTTCGCGTTTCTGAGATTCTTTCTGCTCTACGCCGTGCTCGGTCCCTGGCTGCGGCCCGTGCCCAAGCGCATGGGCGCAGTGATCGGGGCGGCGCTGACCATGGGCGCGATCCAGTTCGCGCTCCTGTTCGTGGGTTTGCGATACGCCTCCCCATCGGCGATCGCGATCGTGGTGCAGCTCGCCGTGCCCTTCACCACAGTGCTCTCCATTCTCTTCCTCAAGGAGAAAGTGCGCTGGGTGCGGGGCTCGGGCATGGCGATCGCCTTTGTGGGCGCGGCGCTGGTGGTGTTCAAACCGGCCGAGTTCTCCTTTACGGCCGGGCTGCTGGCCGGTGTCGGCGCGGCTTTCGCGGCGGCGGCGGGCTCGATCCTTGTGAAGAAGGCGGACATGTCCGCCATGTCGCTCCAGGCCTGGATCGGTTTGATCTCCTGGCCGCCGCTGCTGATCATGACCTTGCTGTTCGAACGCGACCAGATCGCGTCCTCTCTGGACGGTGGATGGCTGTTCGTCGCCTCGCTGGCCTTTACGGTTCTGCTGGTGAACATCTTTGGCCATGGCTCTTTCTATTACCTCCTGCGCCGCTATGACGCCTCGCTCATTGCGCCCATGACGCTGATGGGCCCGCTGATCGGGGTCATTCTGGGCGTGGTGTTGCTGGGCGATCCGGTGACCTGGCAGCTGATCGTTGGCGGCCTGCTGGCGCTGGCGGGCGTCGGCGTGGTCGCCGCGCGCCGCGCCAAGACCGTCGATCCGGCGACGCCCATGGGGCGACCGCGTTAGGAGATCGGAATGCAGGTGATCAAGCACGCCTCGCCCAATTTCAACGAGCGCCGCCTGCCGCTCTCCATGCTGGTCCTGCACTATACCGGGATGGAAACGGGGGAGGCCGCGATCGAGCGTCTGGCCGATTCCGATGCGGGCGTCAGCGCGCATTATGTGGTCGAGGAGACAGGTCGGATCATCCAGATGGTCGCCGAGGACAAGCGCGCCTGGCATGCGGGCAAGGGCGTCTGGCGTGGCTGCGAGGATGTGAATTCGGCCTCCATCGGCATCGAGATCGTCAATGGCGGCCATGATTTCGGTCTGCCGGACTATCCCGAAGCGCAAATCGTGGCGGTTCTGGCCCTGTCCCGCGCCATCCTGTCCCGTCATCCCATCGCGGCCTGTGATGTCATCGGACACTCTGATCTTGCGCCTGACCGCAAGCAGGATCCGGGCGAGAAATTTCCCTGGAAGCGCCTGGCCGAGAATGGCGTTGGTCTGTGGCCTGATCCGGCGCCGGCCGGTTTTGCGCCGTCTGCGCCTGGCGATGACGGCGAGGCTGTCGAGGCCTTGCGTCAGTCCCTCTTTGAGATCGGTTATGGCGTTGCGCGTACGGGGGCTTATGACGACGCCCTGAAGTCTGTCGTTCTGGCCTTCCAGCGACGCTTCCGTCCAGACCTCTTGAGCGGAAATGCGGATGAGGAGACGTGCGTCCTCATCGAGGGTCTGCGTCGGAAGGTGACATCTGTCACTTCGAAAAGGTGACGCCTGCAACCTGATCAGGGGGCGGGACACGGGCAGTCTCGGGGCAATAAAGCAAAGGAGCTTGCCCCATGTTGTTGTCCTTGATCGCCGCTCTGGGCTCCGTGTCCGTCACCGTCAGCACGCCGAACCCGGAAGGCGACATGTATGTCTCCATCTGTTCGGAAGACACCTTCCTGAGCGGCGCCTGCGAGCATGGCCTGCGCCGGGCCGCGACGGCTGAAGACGTTTTCGTGTTCGACGATGTGCCGGCGGGGCAATGGGCGGTGCAGGTCTGGCGGGACCCTGAAGGGGATGGCGAGATGCGCACCATGGCGTTCGGCATCCCGGCCGAGCCGGTTGTGATCTCCAATGATCCGCCCATGAATTTCGGTCCGCCCCGGTTCCGCGATGCGGCCGTGACTGTTGGAGAGGCGGGCGTCGAGCTTGAGCTTTCTATCCGCTGATTGCTTGCCTCGCAGTCAGACAGACTGGCCGTCGCGCTTGACCGCGGCGGCCTTTTTCTTGATGGGATGATCCATCAGAGGGCCGGGCGGCCGCTGCTGCGAGAGGGGAAACCCTGCAGGAGAGGAAAGTCCGGGCTCCATGGAGGCAAGGCGCCGGGGAAATCCCGGCGGGCCGGTTCGCCGGTTCAGGGACAGCGCCGCAGAAATCAGACCGCCGCACTCCGGTGCGGCAAGGGTGAAACGGTGGGGTAAGAGCCCACCGCCCCGACCGCAAGGAAGGGGGCACGGCAAGCCCCGCCTGGAGCAAGACCGAATAGGGACCCGCGCTGCGCTTCGGCGCAGCAGACGCGCCTCCGCGTCGAGGTCCGGGTAGGTTGCTGGAGGCGTCGTGCAAGCGGCGTCCTAGAGGAATGGTCGCCCCCGGTCATCACATGGGATGACATGGGACAGAACCCGGCTTACAGGCCCTCTGATCCTGTTTTTCAGGTGTTTATGGTGCGCAAAAGGTTAACGCGACGCCTGATCTGTTCTCAATCTGTTCTTGATCTTGTGTCCCGCTTTACGCGGGATTTTCTGTTTTCATGCGGGAAAACGATCTGCGCAACAGGTTAGAACCATTGTAACCCATGCTTTCCCATGTTATCCCATAGTTAACCCGCCAAGATGGGGCGCGGGTGAGTATGGGGCTTAACCGGTCATGTTCGTCTCCACGACGACAAACGGAATTGATGCGAAGGGGCGGGTGTCTGTACCGGCCGATTTCCGCGCGACCGTGTCCGGCCAGGGCTTTCCCGGCATTTATGTCTGGCGCTCCTTCAACGGCCCCTTCCTGGAAGGGGGCGGCCAGCGCCTTCTCGAAGACTATTCGGACGCCATCGAGGATCTGGACCCGTATGATCCGGCCCGGACCGCGTTCGAGCGTGTGATCTTTGGCGGCGCGAAGGCGCTGAGCTTTGACTCCACGGGCCGGGTCTCTTTACCGAAGGAATTTCTCGACCATGCCGGCCTCGACAAGCAGGCGGTCTTCATCGGCATGGGTAAGCGCTTCGAGATCTGGGATCCGACCGCCCATGCCGAACAACAGGTCGATGATCTGAGCTTTGCGCGCGACAACAAGTCTGCGCTGCGTCGTCCGTCTCGCCGCCGGGGAGATGAGGCATGAGCGATCAGCCGCATATCCCGGTGATGCTCGACGAGGTGCTGACCCATCTGCAGCCGCGCGATGGCGGCCTCTATGTGGATGGCACCTTCGGCGCGGGCGGTTATACGCGCGGCATTCTGGGCGCCGCGGACTGCCGGGTGCTCGGGATCGACCGCGATCCGAGCGCGCGGGAAACCGCCGAACGGATGAAGCCCGCCTACAAGGGCCGGTTCGCCTTCGGGTTCGGTCCGTTCTCCATGATGGAAGACATCATCGAGGCGGCGGGCAGCTCTGGCGTGGACGGCGTAGTGCTCGATCTCGGGGTCAGCTCGATGCAGCTTGATCAGGCTGAGCGCGGCTTTTCCTTCCAGAAGGACGGCCCGCTGGACATGCGCATGTCCCAGTCCGGCCCGACGGCGGCGGATGCGGTGAACCATCTTGAAGCCCATGAGCTGGCGGCGATCTTCAAGGTCTATGGCGAGGAGCGTCATGCGCGCCGCGCCGCGAACGCCATCGTGCGCGCCCGCGAGGTCGAGCCGATCACCCGCACGCTGGTGCTGGCCGATATCATCGGCAGGGCGGTCGGCGGCAAGCCGGGGCGCATCCATCCGGCCACCCGCTCGTTTCAGGGCTTGCGCATCTACGTCAATGACGAGCTGGGCGAACTTGTACGGGGCCTGCAGGCCGCCGAACGCGTGCTCCGGCCCGCCGGGCGTCTGGTGGTCGTGACATTCCATTCGCTGGAAGACCGCATTGTGAAGACCTTTCTGCGCGAACGCGCCGGGCTCACGGGCGGCGGCTCGCGCCATCAACCGGAAATCCAGGCTGAACGCGAACCCAGCTTTGCGCTGGTCAGCAAGAAGGCCCTGTCCGCCACCGAAGCCGAGGCCGCTGAAAACCCGCGCTCTCGGTCGGCCAAGCTGCGCGCCGCGATCCGCAATGAGCACGAGGCCTGGCCGCGTGAGGATGAGGGCTTTGCGGGCGTTCCGTCCTATCGCCGTCTTGAGGAGTGTGTTCAATGATCCGCATCGTTGAAATCGTCGGCGTTCTGGTCGCCGCCGTTCTGCTCGCCGCGCTTTACGTGGCCAAGTCCGGTACGGCGAACGATCAGGAGAAGCTCGCTCAGCTCCAGGCCGAGCTCGCACGGGAGCGGGGGCGGATCAGTGCGCTGGACGCAGAGATCTCTCACCAGGAAGAGCCCGAGAATCTGCGCCGTCTGGCGCGCGCCTATCTGGGCTTTGAGCCGGTGCGCCCCGAACAGGAGCTGGCCTTTTCCGAGCTGCCGCGTCTGAGCGCGGAGGATGCGCCGGAAGGCCTGCGCGAACCGCAGGACGCGCTGGCGACGGCGCGTGTCTCCTACGCTCAACCCGGACGTCAATGATGAAGTTCCTCCGGCGCTTCTCGCGGCGAGTGCGGGTCAGTGATGACCGTCGCGCCACGCCGCCTGCGCCGGTGGAGAGCGCCCCGGCGCGGGCCATGCAGCGGGTTCGGATCGAGAACCGCGCCAACAAGGCGGGGCGTCGTCGCTCGCGTCTCAGCGTCATTGGCCTTGTTCTGAGCGTCGGCTTCGTCATCTCGGCGGGCCGCGCGGTGCAGATCGCTGCTTTTGGCGCTCTGGCGAATGACGAAGAGGAAATGGTGGTCGCCGAAACGGCTCCGGTGCGCCGCGCCTCGATTCTGGACCGTGATGGCGAAATCCTCGCCGCCACACTCGATTTTCACTCGGTCTACGCTGACCCGCTCTATGTCTGGGATGCGGAAGAGGTGGCGCAGCAGCTGGCCACGGTCCTGCCGGATCTCGATGTGGAGCGTCTGACCCGGCGCCTGTCGTCCAATTCCCGCTATGTGCCCATCGCGGACGGGCTCAGCCCGCGCATGCGCCAGGCGATCCACCTTCTGGGCCTGCCTGGCATCTATTTCGAGGTCGAGCCGGGTCGCATCTATCCCAAACAGCGCGTTGCGGCGCATCTTGTGGGCTATGTGGACGGACAGATGCAGGGGGTCGCCGGCGCCGAGCGCGCCTTCGAGGCGGAGCTCGCGGAGGGCGGCCGCCCGGTCAGCCTGTCCATTGACCTGACGGCGCAATACCGTGTCGAGAGCGTGCTGCGCGAACGCATGGCCGCGCACCAGGCGGCGGGCGCTTCCGCCGTGCTGATGCGCGTGGGGACGGGCGAGATCATCGCCATGGCCTCGCTGCCGGACTATGACCCCAACCGCTTCGCCGAAGCGACGGCGCCGGGCTCTGACATTGATCCCCTGTTCAACCAGCCGGTCCAGGGCGTCTACGAACTGGGCTCGGTGTTCAAGCCGCTGGCGCTGGCCGCCGGGCTGGAAGCGGGCAGCGTGCACATGGATGACGTCTATGATGCGTCCTCGCCGGTGCGGATTGGCGGACACACGATCGGCGACTATCGCGGCGAGAACCGGCCGCTGACGGCGCGGGAAATGGTGCTCTATTCCTCCAATATCGCTGCGTCCCGCATGGCGGATGTCATTGGCGCGGATGATCTGACAGGGTTCTATTCCGACCTGCGTCTGTTCGAGGCGCCGCCCATCGAGCTGATGGAGGCGGCGGGACCGAACCTGCCGCGTCGCTGGGGCCGCATCCAGACCATGACCGCATCCTATGGGCACGGTTTCCAGGTCAGCCCGCTGGCGCTGGCCGCGGCTTATGCCGCGCTCGCCAATGGCGGCGTCTATACGCCGCCGACCCTGCGTCCGGTCGCTCCGGGCGAAACGGTCGCCGGGGTGCCCGTGATGAGTCCCAGCGTGGCGGCGCAGGTGCTGGGCGTGATGCGCGAATATGTGGCGCGGTCCCAGACCGGATCGGCCGATGTGGAAGGCCTGGCGGTGGCGGGCAAGACCGGCACGGCGGAACGCGTGGTGGGCGGCCAGTATATGGAGCGCAACACCTTCAACACCTTTGTCGCCATATTTCCGTTCGATGATCCGCAATATGTGCTGACCGTGTCCATGGACCGGCCTCAGCCGACCCCGGAAACCCATGGTTTCTCGACCGCGGGCTGGACCTCCATGCCAGCAGCCGGCGAGATCATTCGGTCGCTGGCCGGCGTGCTGGACATTGACCGTCATGACGCCGACCCTGAGGCTCAAGTCTCAGTCGTCGCTGAATTGTTTGCGCCCCGTCCGCGGCTGGTGGCTCCGTCCGAAGAGCCGGTCGCGCTGGAAGACGCCGAAACCGAGGACCTGCAATGATCCGCACGCTTGCTGACCTTCTGCCCGAGACGCTGAGCGCGCCCCAGGGAGCGGATGGCGTAGAGGTGACGGGGCTGGCGCTCGATAGCCGCAAGGTCAGGCCTGGCGATCTGTTCGCGGCCCTGCCGGGCGTGAAGGTGGACGGCGCGCAATTCATCCCGATGGCGATCGAAAAGGGCGCGGTCTGCATTCTGGCCCCCAAGGGCGTGACCGCCCCCGTCCCGGTGATCGAGGCCGAGGATCCCGCCGAAGCCCTGTCCGCCATCGCGGCGAATTTCTATCCGCGTCAGCCCGCCACCATCGCTGCGATTACCGGCACCAATGGCAAGAGCTCCACCGTCGAGTTCCTGCGCCAGATCTGGGCGAAGGCCGGAATCGAGGCGGCGGCGCTGGGCACGCTTGGGGTCACCCGCGCTTCGGGTCGCACCGATGTGGGCTATACGACCCCGGACGCCATCGCCCTTCACAAGAGCCTGGACCTGCTGACCGAGGAGGGCGTGACCCATCTCGCCATGGAAGCCTCCTCGCACGGGCTCAAGCAACGCCGCATGGACGGGGTGCGCCTGTCGCTGGTGGGCTTTACCAACCTCACCCAGGACCATCTCGACTACCATCCTGATTTCGAGGACTATTTTTCATCCAAGATGCGGCTGTTCTCGGCGCTGGCCCCGATGGGCGCGCCCGCCGTCATCAACATGGATTCCGACTGGTCCCAGCGTGTCGCCCAGGCCGCGCAATCGGCGGGTCTGTCGCCGGTCGAAATCGGTTGGCGCGGTCGGGATCTGACCGTGCACGAAATCACGCCGCATCCGGCGAGCCAGATGGTGCGATTCAGCTGGAAGGGCGAGGAGCGGGAGGTCGACCTGCCGCTGATTGGCGAATTCCAGGCGGCGAACGCCTTGGGCGCTGCGGCCATGGCGATCGCCAGCGGCGTCTCGCCGGATGCCGCTTTTGAAGCCATGGGCCAGCTGACAGGTGTGGCCGGACGTTTGCAGACGGTGGGCACAACGAAGGATGGCGCGCCTGTGCTGCTCGATTACGCGCACACGCCCGACGGCCTGGACAAGCTGCTGCGCGCCGCGCGTCCGCACACCCAGGGGCGGATCATTCTGGTGTTTGGCGCGGGCGGGGATCGCGACCCGACCAAGCGCGCCCCAATGGGTGAGATCGCCGCTCGCCTGTCGGATGTCGCCATCGTCACCGATGACAATCCTCGCTCTGAGGACCCCGCCGGTATCCGCAAGACCATTCTGGCCGCCTGTCCGGGCGCGCAGGAGATCGGTGACCGCGAGGCGGCGATCCGGGCCGGCATCGAGATGCTGAAAGCGGGCGATGTGCTGCTGGTGGCGGGCAAGGGGCATGAGACCGGTCAGATCCTCGCCGATCGCATAATTCCCTTTGACGAGACCGAGATCGTCACCCGCATTCTCAAGGAGCTGGGGGGCGAGGCATGACCGCACCGCTCTGGACGGCGAGGGACGCCGCCGAAGCGTCGCAGGGGCGGCTGACTGAAGGCGGCTGGGCTGCGTCCGGCGTCTCCATCGACACGCGGACCCTGCAACCCGGCGATCTTTTTGTGGCGCTCACTGCGCAGCGCGATGGCCATGACTTCGCTCAGGCTGCGCTCGACAAGGGCGCAGCCGCGGTTCTCGTGTCCAATCCGGAGGCCTGCTCGGGGCCGCGCCTGGTGGTCGAGAATGTGCTCGACGGTCTGATCCGTCTGGGCGAGGGCGCGCGTCGCCGCTCGGACGCCGTGCGCGTGGGCGTGACGGGGTCTGTGGGCAAGACCAGCGTGAAAGAGGCGCTGGCGGCGGTGTTCAGAAAGGCCGGCCCGGCGCACTGGTCCGAGAAGAGCTATAACAATCACTGGGGCGTGCCGCTGACGTTGGCGCGCATGCCTGAAGCGACCCGTCACGCCGTCTTCGAGATGGGCATGAACCATAAGGGTGAGATTTCCGAGCTGACCCGCATGGTGCGTCCGCATGTGGCGATGATCACCAAGATCGCGCCCGCCCATCTTGAGAATCTGGGCTCGATGGAGGCCATCGCCGACGCCAAGGCCGAAATCTTTGAAGGGCTTGAAGCGGACGGCGTGGCGGTGATCCCCGCCGATGACGAGTTCGCCCCGCGACTGATGCAGGCGGTGCAGGGATCGGGCGCCGGATTCATGCTTGATTTCGGTCTTACTCCCGGCGCCGCGGTGCGCATCCTGTCCTATGACGAGGGACCGGATGGAGGCGTGGGCCGCATGGATGTGATGGGCAAGCCGATGGATTTCCGCTTGCGCCTGCCCGGCGCGCATCAGGCGGTGAATGCGGCGGGCGCGGTGGCGGCGGCGCTGGGCGCCGGCGTCGACCCGGACCTGGCGCTGGACGCCCTGTCAGAGCTGAAGCCGACCGAGGGTCGGGGCGTCGCCTTTTACGCCCAGCTCTCCAGGGGGCGCGTCATCGACGTCGTCGATGAGAGCTATAACGCCAATCCCGCCTCCATGCGGGCGGCCTTTGGCGCGCTCAAGCTGCGCAAGCCGTCAGGGCAGGGCCGCAAGATCGCCGTTATTGGCGAAATGCTTGAGCTCGGGCCTGACAGTCGCGCCCTGCATGCCGCTCTGGCGGAACCGCTCATCACCGCGGGCGTCGATCAGGTGATCGGGGTGGGCGAGGGCGCGCGGGCGTTGATGGATGCCTTGCCTGCGGAGCATCGCGCCGCCTGGTGCGAGACCGCAGAGAGCGCAATTGAAACCTTGAGCGAACTGGCGCGGGATGGCGATGTGGTCCTTGTTAAGGGATCAAACGCTTCCGGTGTTCATAAACTTGTGTCATCGCTGCGCGACAAAGCCAAACCTGCCTCCGCCTGAAGGGCCTGACCGACTATGCTTTATCTTCTGCTGTCTCCGTTCGCAGACCAGTTCCAGGCCCTTAACCTGATCAATTACCTGACGTTTCGGACCGGGGCGGCAATGATGACCGCCTTCATCCTGGCGCTGGCCATCGGCAATCCCTTCATTGGCTGGCTGCGCACGAAGGGCTCCCAACCGATTCGCACCGATGGTCCGGAAAGCCATATCGTCGCCAAGGCGGGCACCCCCACCATGGGCGGCTTCATCATCCTCGCGGGCATTCTGGCGGGTACGCTGATCTGGGGGGACATCTCCAACCCCTATCTGTGGGTGGTGATCTTCGTGACCGCGGGCTTTGGCGGCATCGGCTTCATTGATGACTGGCGCAAGGTCACCAAGAAATCCACCGAGGGCCTGTCGGGCAAGGGCAAGCTGATCCTGCAATTCGCCATCGCGGCGGTGGCGGTGGTGGCCATGGTCTACCTGCTCGACACCGCGCCGGACACGCCGGACAACTTCGCGACGTCCGTGGCCGTGCCCTTCTTCAAGGATCTGATGGTCCCGCTCAGCTTCGCCTTTTACCTGTTCGGCATGGTGGTGATCGTGGGCGCGTCCAATGCGGTGAACCTCACCGATGGCCTTGATGGCCTCGCCATCGTGCCGGTGATGATCGCGGCGGGCAGCTTCGGCTTCATCGCCTATTTCGTCGGCTCCTCGGTCTATTCCGAATACCTGTTCCTGAACTTCACCCCGGGCACCGGCGAGCTTGCCGTGATCTGCGGCGCCATGATCGGCGCGGGTCTCGGTTTCCTCTGGTACAACGCCCCGCCCGCCATGGTGTTCATGGGCGATACCGGTTCGCTGTCTCTGGGCGGCGCGCTGGGCACGATCGCCGTGGCGGTGAAGCACGAGATCGTTCTCGTGATCATTGGCGGCCTGTTCGTGCTCGAAGCCGTGTCGGTGATGGTCCAGGTGGCGAGTTTCAAGCTCACCGGCAAGCGGGTCTTCCGCATGGCGCCGATTCACCATCATTACGAGAAGCTGGGCTGGGCGGAATCCACCATTGTGGTGCGGTTCTGGATCATCGCCTTCGTTCTGGCCCTGATCGGCCTGTCGACCCTGAAGCTGCGATAGGGCGCGCTTGCCGGTCTGAGCCGCGCAAGGAGCCGCCGAACTAGGAAGAGCCCATGAGCACCCGTCGCAAGGCCGGATTGTGGAGCGGACTGGACCGCCCGATCCTGGTCATCGTGATCTTTCTGATGACGATCGGGATTGTTCTGGCCTTCGCCGCCAGCCCGGCGGCAGTCGAGCGCACCAGCTGGATCGACGATCCGTTCTATTACCTGTATCGCCAGCTCTTCTTCGTCGGGGCCGGGCTTTGCATTCTGGGCTTCACCTCCGCGCTGTCCGTGACAGGGGTCCGGCGGTTCGCGGGGCTGGCGCTCGTTGCGGCGTTAATCACGCTGGTTCTGGTGCTGGTGCTGGGCGCGGATGTGAAGGGCGCGACGCGCTGGATCAGGATCGGATCCTTTTCACTGCAGCCTTCCGAATTTCTCAAGCCGGCCTTCGTGGTCATCGCCGCTTGGCTGTTCTCCGAAGAGGATCGCGGCGCGCCGGTGCCGGGACGGCTGGTGGCGTTCGGCTTCTACGGCGTCTCGGTCGTGCTTCTCATGCTGCAGCCCGATTTTGGCCAGACCGTGCTCATCTCGCTGGTGTTTGGCGCGCTCTTGTGGGCGGGCGGCCTGTCCTGGCTGCATTCCATGGTTCTGGGCGCTCTGGCGCTTGTGGGCGGCGGCGGCGCCTATGTCGCCCTGCCGCATGTGCGCGATCGCATCCTGGATTTCATTGGCCCGGGCGGCGAGCGCACACAGACCGAAACCGCGCTCGACGCCATGGCGCGCGGCGGCGTCTGGGGCGCGGGCCCCGGCGAGGGACAGGTCAAGCACCTCCTGCCAGAAGCGCATACGGACTTCGTCTTCTCGGTGGCGGCGGAGGAATATGGCCTGATCGCTTCCCTCGCGATCATCGGGCTTTACGCGCTCCTGTTCGCGCGCGCCTGGATGCTGGGTTTGCGTCTGAACGATCCGTTCGCCCAGCTCGCCACGTCGGGCCTGGCATTGCTCTTCGCGCTGCAGGCGCTTGTGAATATCGGCGTGAATCTCGATATCGCCCCGCCCACCGGCATGACCCTGCCCTTCATCTCCTACGGGGGATCGTCCATGCTGGCCCTGTGTTTCTCTGCGGGCCTGCTGCTGGCGCTGACCCGCCGCCGTCCCGGCGCCTATGCGCCTCGCCCTCGTCAGGGAGATTTGTCCGCGTGACCCCCAAACGTCTGCTCATCGCCGCCGGCGGCACCGGCGGCCATATGTTTCCGGCCCGCGCCACAGCGGACGCGCTCATGGCGCGCGGCTGGTCGGTGAAGCTGGTCACCGATGCGCGCGGGGCGCGTCACGCGACAGACTTTCCCGGAGAGCCGGTGGGTGAGATCGAGGCGTCGAGCCCCTTCGCCAAGAACCCGGTCAGGATGGCGCAGTCGGTGATGAAGCTGACCCGGGGCGTGTTTCAGGCCCGCACCATCATGGCTGAATTCAAGCCCCATGTGGTCGCCGGGTTTGGCGGCTATCCCGCCTTTCCGGTTCTGAGCGCGGCGTGGAGCTATTCCATTCCCCGTATCATTCACGAACAGAACGCCGTTCTGGGACGGGTCAATCGCCTGTTTGCGGGCTCGGTGGTCAGCGTCGCGTCCGGCTTTGCGCGGCTCGACAAGATGCCCCAGGGCGCTGTGCACGCCGTCACCGGCAATCCCGTGCGCGCCCATGTGCTTCAGGCGCGTGAAGTTGACTATGCGCCGCCCGGGCCGGAAGGCGAGATCCGGCTTCTGGTGCTGGGCGGGTCGCTGGGCGCGCGCATCCTGTCTGAAACCGTGCCCCGGGCGGTGGCAGCCTTGCCGGAAGACTTGCGTCTGCGCCTGAAGGTCGTTCAGCAGACGCGTGAAGAGAGCCTTGATAGCGCGCGCCAGGTGTACGCCGAAGCCGGTGTTCAGGCGGAGCTCAGCCCGTTCTTCCGCGATATGGGGCGGCTCTACGCCGAGAGCCATCTCGTGATCTCGCGCTCGGGCGCGTCATCGGTGTCCGAAATCGCCGCGATCGGCCGTCCCGCCATATTCGTGCCCCTCGCACTTGCGATGGATGATCACCAGACGGCGAATGCCGAAGGACTGGTGCGCAAGGGCGCAGCCGACATGATCACCGAGGCCGACTTCACCGTGGATCACCTGCGGGCGCGCCTTGAAACCCTGTTGGCGGACGGCGAAGCTCTGTTTGCGCGTGCGCGCCTGGCCCGGACAGAGGGCCGACCTGACGCTCATGAGCGTCTTGCTGATCTGATTGTACAAGCTGCGGAGCCGAAACTCTGATGCCGCCCATTGATCTCGCCGCCTCGGTTGGTCCTGTTCACTTCGTCGGCATTGGCGGCATCGGCATGAGCGGCATCGCCGAAGTCATGCTGACGCTCGGCTACAAGGTCACGGGCTCGGACATCAAGGACAGCGCCAATGTCCAGCGCCTGCGTGAGAAGGGCGCGGTCGTCCATATCGGCCATGCCGCGGAGAATGTGGAGGGCGCGGGCGCGCTCGTCGTCTCGAGCGCCGTCAAGAAGGACAATCCTGAACTCGTCGCCGCGCGCGCCAAACGCACCCCGGTGGTGCGCCGGGCCGAGATGCTGGCGGAGCTGATGCGTCTCAAGCACGCGGTGGCGGTGGCGGGCACCCATGGCAAGACCACCACGACCTCGCTGGTGGCCTGCCTGATGGATGCGGCGGGCTTTGACCCGACCGTGATCAATGGCGGGATCATTTCCGCCTATGGCTCGAACGCCAAGATCGGCGAGGGCGAGTGGATGGTGGTCGAGGCCGACGAAAGCGACGGCTCCTTCCTGAAGCTGCGTGGCTCGGTGGGGATCATCACCAATATCGACCCCGAGCATATGGAGCATTACGGCTCGTTCGACGCATTGCGCGACGCCTTTGCCCAGTTTGTCGAGAACCTGCCGTTTTATGGCTTTGCGGTGATGTGCATCGATCATCCTGAAGTGCAGGCGCTGGCCGCACGGATCGAGGATCGCCGGGTCATCACCTATGGCTTCTCTCCGCAAGCGGATGTGCGCCTGTCCAATCTCGTCATGGACGAGACGGGCGGTCATTTCGACCTGACCTTCCAGCCGCGTGGAATCGAGCCGGTCACCTGGGCGGGGATGAGCCTGCCCATGATGGGCGAGCACAATGTGCTCAACGCCGCAGGCGCTCTGGCGGTGGTTCAGGCGCTGGGCGGCGGCGAGGAGGAAGCGCGCACGGCGCTGTCGGGTTTCACCGGCGTCAAGCGTCGTTTCACCATCACCGGTCAAGCACACGGCGTGACGGTGGTGGATGATTACGGTCATCACCCGGTCGAGATCACGGCGGTGCTGAAAGCCGCGCGCCAGCGCGTGGGCGCGGGACGGGTGCACGCCGTGGTGCAGCCGCACCGCTATTCGCGCCTGCATGATCTGTTTGAGGATTTCTGCACCTGCTTCAACGACGCCGACAGCGTCTGGGTGACCCCGGTCTATGCTGCGGGCGAAGCCCCGATCGAGGGGGCGAGCCAGGACTCCCTGGTGGCGGGCCTGCAACGTCACGGCCATCGCAATCCCAATGCGACGACCCGCGAGACCCTGCCTGACGACCTCAAATCGGTGATGCAGCCGGGGGATCTGATCGTCTGTCTGGGCGCAGGCGACATCACCGCCTGGGCCGCAGACCTGCCTGCCCGTCTGGAGGGCTGAGCATGGGCTGGCCGTCCCTTCTGGATCGCCTGCCGTCCGTGCGCGGCAAGCTGATCGAGAACGCGTCCCTTGCTGATATCACCTGGCTGCGTGTGGGCGGTCCGGCGCAGGTTCTGTTCCTGCCTGCCGACGCAGCTGATCTGGCGCGCTTTCTGGCCGAAACTCCGCGCGATATCGACGTGCGGGTGCTGGGCGCCGGTTCCAATACGCTGGTGCGCGATGGCGGCCTGCCGGGCGTGACGGTCAAGCTCACCCCCGCCTTCGGCAAGGTCGAGGCGCTGGAGAACAATCGCATTCGCGCGGGCGCCGCCGCGCTCGACAAGATGGTCGCCAAGGCGGCCGCGAAAGCCGGGATCGCCGGACTGGAATTCTATGTGGGCGTGCCCGGCGCCATTGGCGGCGCGCTGCGCATGAATGCGGGCTGCTACGGGACCGAAACCAAGGACGTTCTGGTCGAGGCCGTCGCGCTTGATCGCACCGGACGACGCATCATCGCGCCGGTGGAAGAGCTGGGCTACGCCTATCGCCATTCGGACGCGCCGGAAGACTGGATCTTCATCGAGGCGGTATTCGAAGGGCAGGCGGATGATCCTGAAGCCGTCACAGAACGCATGAACGCCATCACCGAGCGGCGCGAGGCGAGCCAGCCCATTCGCGAGAAGACGTCCGGCTCGACCTTCAAGAACCCCGATCCGGAAACCTCGGGCGGGCGCTCGGCCTGGCAATTGGTGGATGCGGCGGGCTGGCGCGGCAAACCCATTGGCGGCGCGCGCTTTTCCGAACAGCATTGCAATTTCCTGATCAATGACGGCACGGCGACCGCCAGCGATCTCGAAACCCTGGGCGAAACCGTGCGCGCCGAGGTGAAAGACAAGTTCGGCGTTCAATTGCACTGGGAAGTCAAACGGATCGGAGAGCCCGAATGAGCAAGCATGTGGCGGTTCTTTTGGGCGGGCGCAGTCCGGAGCGCGACGTCTCGCTTGTATCGGGCAGGAAGGTGATCGAGGCGCTGGAAGCCAAGGGCTATCAGGTCTCCCCCATCGATCCTCGCGATCACGACTGGATCGACCAACTCGACGGCGTAAAGCCTGATGTGGTGTTCAATGCGCTGCATGGCGATTGGGGCGAGGATGGCCGGGTGCAGGGCGTGCTCGATTATCTGGGCTATCCCTACACCCATTCGGGCGTCGCGGCGTCGGCGCTGGCCATGGACAAGCAACGCGCCAAGGCGGTGCTGCGCGAGGCGGGCATCCAGTGCCCTGAAGGCCAGTTGATCAGCCGGTTCGAAGCCGCGCGTGACCATGTCATGAAGCCGCCCTATGTGGCCAAGCCCAATGCGCAGGGCAGTTCGGTGGGCGTGGTGATCGTGCCTGAGGGCGCGAACCGTCCGCCGGCCATTCTGGGCTCGGAGGACTGGCCCTATGACGAGGAAGTGCTGATCGAGCGCTTCATTCCGGGCCGCGAGCTGACTGTTGCGGTCATGGGCGACAAGCCGCTGACCGTCACCGAGATCGTCCCCAAGACCGCCTTCTATGATTACGACGCCAAGTATTCCGATGGCGGCTCGGTGCACCAGCTGCCCGCCGATGTGCCGCAAGCTGTTTTTGACGAGTGCATGGCCGAGGCGCTGAAGGCCCATCAGGTCCTTGGGTGCCGCGGCCTGACCCGGTCCGATTTCCGGTATGATCCGGAAACAGGCGGCGTGTGGTTACTCGAAATTAACACCCAACCCGGCATGACTCCCACATCCCTCGCGCCCGAACAGGCGGCGCACTGCGGCATCGGTTTTCCCGATCTCGTAGCGTGGATGGTGGAGAATGCGGCGTGTCCAAACTGAAGGCCGCCGGCGCTCGAGACACATCGAAAGCCCGGCGCAAGTCAAAGACAGCCCCCAAAGCGGCGGGCGGGCGCAAGCTGTCCAACTGGGCGGCGGCGCAATGGCGTGCGGCGCGCAACCGGGCGGGCTACGCCTTCAAGCTGATTCTCACCGTTTGCGGCGTCCTCCTGGCGGGCACGGTCCTGATCCTCACCGCGTTTGGCCAGATCGATGATGTGGGCGGAATGCTGGCCAGTCGGGCCGAGCGCGAGCTTGAAACCGCGGGCTATACGCTGGACTGGCTTGATGTGGCGGGCGCTGAACGCACGGGGGTTGAAGAAGTGGCCCTCGCAGTGGGCGCCGCGCCTGGCCGGGGGCTGAGCCGCGTGGATCTCAATGCAGCGCGCGACGCCATCCAGTCACTGAGCTGGGTGAAGTCCGCCGAGGTCCTGCGCCTGTGGCCGGACCGGATCGCGGTGCTGATCGAGGAGCGCCAGCCTTATGCCATCTGGCAGATCAACCAGACCCATCATGTGATTGATCCCGATGGCTATGTCATCGATGCGGCGGATCCCCGCGACTTTCTGGACCTGCCGCGCGTGGTGGGAGAAGGCGCGAACCGTGAAGCCCATGCCGTGATTGCGCTGCTCGAGCTTCATCCTGAAATTCGCGACCGTGTGACCAACGCCATTCGCGTGGGCGAGCGGCGCTGGAATCTGCGCCTGCAGAGCGGCGGCGATGTGCTGTTGCCAGAGGATGATCCGGCGAGTGCGCTGGCGTTGCTGGCGGCGATGCATGAGGAACGCGGCGTGCTCGATTACGAGGCGCAGATCCTTGATCTTCGAAATGCCGGGGAGATGGTCATGCGCCCCTGGCCGGACCGGGCGGCGGAACGCGCAGGGCGAGGGGCTTAAGCGATGGGTGCGATGGGGTTTTTCAAGTCAGGAGGCGCTGCAAGCGCCGCCACGCCGCCGCGCAAGGCGGGCGTGTTCGCCACGCTTGATATCGGCGCGTCCAAGACTGTGTGTTTCATCGCCAAGACCGAAGAGACGCTGGCGGGCCTGCGTCCGCGGGTGATCGGGGTCGGCCACCAGTCCACGCGTGGCGTGCGCGCCGGTCAGGTGGTGGACGTCAATCTGGCGGTGGACAGCATCCGCGCGGCGGTGGAGAACGCCGAGCGCATGGCCGGGCACACGGTCAGCGAGGTGTATCTGGCGGCGTCCGCGGGCGCCCCCGCGAGCGCGCGCATCTCCGTCGAGATGGATCTCGCCGCCCGTGAAGTGACCGACCGGGATTTGCGCCGCATTCTCGCCGAGGCGCTGCGCCGTCACCATGAACAACGCCGGGTTCTCCTGCACGCCCTGCCGCTCTCCTGGCGCGTGGACGGCCATCGCGGCGTCAAGGATCCGCGCGGCATGTTCGGCGAAAGCCTGGGCGTGGACCTGCATCTGGTCAGCGCCGCCGCCGACCCCTTGCAGAATCTCATTTCCTGCGTCGAGCGCTGCCAGCTGACCGTCGCGGGCGTGGCGGCGACGCCCTATGTCTCCGGCATTGCGGCCTTGGCGCCGGATGAGCGCGATCTCGGCGCGCTGCTGATCGATATGGGCGCACACACAACGACAGTGGCCGTCTTCAATGAAGGCTCTCTACAGCATGTGGACGGGGTGCCGGTCGGCGGCGCCCATGTCACCAACGACATCGCCCGGGGGCTGTCCACGCCGGTCAACGCGGCCGAGCGGATCAAGGCGCTGCATGGCTGTGCGCTTGATAGTCCCGATGACGATCAGATCATGATCGAGACGCCCCCCGTGGCCGGGTCTGGCGTGGTGACCATGAACCAGCAGCCCAAGGCGCTTCTGAACGCCATCATCCGGCCGCGTCTGGAAGAAGTCTTCGAAATGGTGCGTGATCGGCTGGACGCCGCCGGCGCCGCCAGCGCGTCGGGCCGCTCTGTGGTCCTGACTGGCGGCGCGGCGCAATTGCCGGGCGCCGCCCAGCTGGCCGGTCGGGTGCTGGGCAAGCAGGTGCGTCTGGGGCGTCCAGATTCGCTCGCCGGACTGGGCGATGCGGTCAGCGGTCCGGGCTTCAGCGCGGCGGCCGGTCTGCTGCTGCGATGTGTTCAGGGGCCATCCGAAGCGATCTCCGGCCCGCCCCGGTTTGACCAGGGTCCGGCCCGCATTCGCGAACGGGCGACGGGCGAGGGCGGCATGAAGGCGGTCTGGCGCTGGTTCGCGGAAAGTTTCTAGACTCCTCGAACAGACTCAGGGTCCTGTTATTCTATGCGAAAAAAGGTTTGCTCTGAGGGGAGCGGCTTAACGCTCGATTAAACAAGCGAGCGCAGTCTCACGGGGTGATTCGTTAACCCTGCCGCCCCACGGAGACCTGCCATGCCCTTGAACCTGTCCGCGCCGGAAACCACCGAACTGAAACCTCGCATTCTTGTGTGTGGTGTCGGCGGCGCCGGGGGCAACGCCGTTAACAACATGATCGACGCCCAGCTCGAGGGCGTGGACTTTGTGGTCGCCAACACCGATGCGCAGGCGCTTCAGCGCGCGCGCACCGATCGCCGCATCCAGATGGGCGCTGCGATCACCGAAGGTCTGGGCGCTGGGGCGCGCCCGGAAGTGGGTGAACAGGCGGCGGAAGACTCCCTGGCGGAAATCCAGGAGCACCTGCAAGGCGCGCACATGGTGTTCATCACCGCCGGCATGGGCGGCGGCACCGGCACCGGGGCTGCCCCTGTAATCGCGCGCGCTGCGCGGGAGCAGGGCATCCTGACCGTCGGCGTCGTGACCAAGCCGTTCCATTTCGAGGGCACCCGCCGCATGCGCCTGGCCGAATCGGGCATTGAGCGCCTGCAGGAGCATGTGGACACCCTGATCATCATCCCGAACCAGAACCTGTTCCGGATCGCCACCGAGAAGACGACCTTTGCGGAAGCCTTTGGTATGGCCGACCAGGTGCTGCATTCGGGCGTCCGCGGCATCACCGACCTCATGGTCATGCCGGGCCTGATCAATCTCGACTTCGCTGACGTCCGCACCGTGATGAACGAGATGGGCAAGGCGATGATGGGCACCGGCGAATCCAGCGGCGAGAAACGCGCCGTGGAAGCCGCTCACAACGCCATCAACAATCCGCTGCTCGACGATGTGTCCATGAAGGGCGCGAAGGGCGTGCTCATCAACATCACCGGCGGCATGGACATGACGCTGTACGAAGTAGACGAGGCCGCCAACGAGATCCGCAACGAGGTCGATCCGGACGCGAACATCATCGTCGGCTCCACCTTCGACCCCGAGCTGGAAGGCATCATCCGCGTGTCCGTCGTGGCCACCGGCATCGACGCCGAACTCAACGAAATGCATGACCCGCGTCGCCGTCAGGGCGCCGAGCCGGTGGCTCCGGTCTGGAAAGGTCGTGAAACCCGCCCCCAGCGTCAGGCCGAGCCCCTGGTGCGTCGCGCTTCTGACGCGGTGGCGGTGAATGAAACGCCGCGGGCCGAAGCTCCGTCAGCGCCGCAAGTCACGGCGCGCGGTGGCGACACGGTCAGTGCGCCGGACAGCTTTACCGGCGGACAGCCGGTCCATCCGGTCGCCAAGCCGGCCGTTGTCGAGACCCGTGAGCGCCTTGAGCGTGAAATGACCCACCCGGCCGAGCCGCAGGCGCACATGCAGCACCAGCAGCCGGTCGAGGTCCAGCCGCAGCAACCGGTTCAACAGCCCAAGGCCGAAGACTCCCAGCCTGCCCGTGAGCCGCGTCGCGGTCTGTCGCTGTTCGGCCGCCGCAAGTCCGCCCCGGTCGAGAACAAGGCGCCGGCCCAGCCCGAGCGCCCCTCTGTGGTCCGTCCGGTCGAGTCCGCACCGCGCCCGAGCCAGCCGTCTGGCGACCTGTTCGGCGAGGAACTGGACGAGAACGAGCTGGAAATTCCGGCCTTCCTGCGTCGCCAGGCCAACTAGGCTCTAGCGCCAACTCCTTGAAAACGCGTCGCTCTGTCAGTCCAGAGCGACGCGTTTTTCATTGCGCCCCCGGTTTCGTAACACGGTGCAACAATCCTTTAATTGCGGGATGCATCACGGCCCGTAGTGTGCAGGGCGAGGGGCGGAGCCTGTTAAGCATCTTCCTGCATGTCAGGCTCCTGGATTGATAAAAGACTGGATTGGGCTTGCTTCATGATTGAACGCGCAACATTGGCGGCGCCGGCGGTTTGCGCCGGGATCGGCCTGCACACCGGAGCCCGTGTTCGCATGGCGATGAAGCCCGCCCCTCTGGGGTCGGGCATTGTCTTTGAGCGGACCGATCTCGATGTGTCGGACCGTCTTGTTCCTGCGCGCCGCGAGTTTGTGCGCTCGACGGATCTGGGCACCACTCTGGTTAATGACGCCGGCGCCTCGGTGGCGACGGTGGAGCATCTGATGGCGGCGCTGGCCGGTCTGGGCGTGGATGATCTGATCATCGAGCTCGACGGTCCTGAGGTGCCGGCCATGGACGGCTCGTCCGCGCCGTTTGTCGACCTGATCCTGCATGCCGGCCTGAAGACCCGCCCGGCGCCGCGCAAGGCGCTGCAGGTGCTCAAGCCCGTCGAGGTCGAGGATGGGTCGCGTCATGCGGTCTTCCTGCCGGCCCTGCGCCCCGGCATTGATGTCGAGATCGACTTTGACGACCCCGCCATCGGTCGCCAGCACTTCGCCTTCGAGGTGAGCCGCGCCAATTTCCAGGAGCTGGTCGCGCCGGCGCGCACCTTCGGTTTCCGTCGTGAGTTCAGCGCGCTCCTGAAGGCGGGACTGGCGCGCGGCGGCTCCATGGAAAACGCCGTGGTGGTTGATGATGACGGCGTCGCCAACCCCGAGGGTCTGCGCTTTGCGGACGAGTTCGTGCGTCACAAGGCGCTCGATGCACTGGGAGATCTGTATCTTCTGGGCGCCCCGATCATCGGGCTCTACAAGGCGCATCGTCCGGGGCATGGCCTGAACGCCAAGGCCCTCGCGGCGCTGCTGGCCGATGAAAGCGCCTGGCGCTGGACCTCCATGAGCGACAGCACGGTGCAGAGCGAACGCCTCGTTCATTCCTGATTTTCCCGTCAAAAGCCGATCTTATTCACACTCGGCCTGACAGGGTGCTTTTGCCCGCGCCCGCGATGGGTTAAACCATTCTCAATACCTAAGAGTCCGCTGCGTTCCGAACCCCGGGGCAGGCGGTCGCCGGCTTGAGGGCGTACGTCCATGAAGACTGTTCTGCGTGTTGCACTACTGGGCGCCGTCGCCTTGTCCCTGACTGCCTGTGCAGGGCGGGATCGCGAAGAGCTGGCCTATGTGGAGCAGCCTGTCGAGACGCTCTACGCGGAAGCCTTCGACAAGATGCAGCGCCGTCGCTATGACGAGGCGGCCGCCTATTTCGACGAGGTGGAGCGCCAGCACCCGTTCTCCGAATGGGCGCGCCGGTCCATGCTGATGGCCGCCTACGCCAACTACCGCCAGTCCAAGTATGACGAGGCGATCTCGGATGCGCAGCGCTTCATCGCGCTCCACCCGGGCAATGCCAGCGCGCCTTACGCCTATTACCTGATTGCGCTGAGCTATTATGAGCGCATCTATGATGTGGGCCGCGACCAGTCCACCACCCAGCAGGCGCTGCAGGCCCTGGAGCAGGTGGTGCGTCGCTATCCCGACACGCCCTACGCCCAGGATGCGCGTCTGAAGATCGACATGACCCGCGACCACCTGGCGGGCAAGGAAATGAGCGTGGGCCGCTGGTATCTGCGCAATGGCTACCACCTGGCGGCGATCAACCGCTTCCAGAACGTCATCCGCGATTACGAGACCACCAGCCATACGCCTGAAGCGCTGCACCGACTGGTCGAGGCCTATGTCAGTCTGGGCGTCGACGAGGAAGCGCGTCAGATCGCGGCCGTTCTGGGTTACAACTTTCCGGGCTCGGAGTGGTATGAGGACAGCTATGACCTTCTGACCTCGCGCGGTATCGCCGTGCCGGGATCGGAGGATCAGGAGCGCGAACCGTCCCTGCTGCGGCGCGCCCTGAACCGCGTCTTCGGCTAGGCTCGAACCAGATTGCGAACCTGAATGCTGGCTTCGCTCTCCATCCGCGACATTGTCCTGATCGACACGCTCGATCTGACGTTTGACGCTGGTCTGTCCGCGCTGACGGGCGAGACCGGTGCGGGCAAATCCATACTTCTGGGCGCTCTGGGACTGGCCTGCGGCGAGCGCGCCGAGCGAGCCCAGGTGCGCGCCGGCGCCGACAAGGCCGTGGCGACCGCCCTGTTCGAACCGCCTGTCGGCCATCCTGTTTATGCGCTGCTCGATGAGGCGGGCGTCATTGTGGAGCCGGGTGAGCCGGTGATTCTGCGCCGCACCCTGACCGCCGATGGTCGCTCCCGCGCTCATGTGAATGATCAGCCCGCCAGCGTGGGTCTTCTGGCCTCACTCGGCGAAGTGCTGGTCGAGATCCACGGCCAGCATGACGGGCGGGGCCTCATGGACCCCAAGAGCCATCGCGGCCTTTTGGACGCCTATGCCGATGCGGACGCTGAGCTCAAATCCGTGAAGGCGGCCTGGAAAGCCTTGAGCGAAGCCCGCCATCGCCTGGATGAGCTGACGGATGCGCGCGACAAGGCCGCGAGCGAAGAGGCGTTCCTGCGTGACAGCGTGGAAGAGCTTGAAGCGCTCAACCCGCAGACCGGCGAAGAGGACGGTCTCGCCGCCGAGCGCAAATTCCTCCAGCAGGCCGAATCAGCGCTCTCCGAACTTAACGACGCCATGGATGCGGTGGCCGGGGGCGATGGCCTCTCCAACCGTCTCAACACCGCCCTGCGGGGTCTCGAACGCGTGCGCGCGGCTCTTGAAGGCGCGGAGGGCGGGGAAGGCGAGGCGGGCGCAGCCCATGCTTCGGTCGAGCGCGCCGCGGGGGCGCTCGATCGCGCGCTCATCGAGTTCAACGAGGCCGAGGAGGCGCTGTCTGAAGCCGCCGCCCGCTTTGATGTGGAGCCGGGCCGGCTCAATGAGGTGGAAGAGCGCCTGTTCGCCCTGCGCGCCGCCGCTCGCAAGCATCATGTGGACGTGGATGAGCTGGCCGAGCTGCGCGATCGCCTCGCCAGTCGTCTCGACATGATCGAGCACGCCGACGACCGGCTGAAAGAGGCCGAAGGCGCGCTCAAGGCCGCTGAAGCCGATTACGGCCGCGCCGCGAAAGCCCTGACCGCAAAGCGCAAGAGCGCGGGCGATACGCTCGCTGGCGCGGTCGAGGCCGAACTCGCGCCGTTGAAAATGGACAAGGCGCGCTTCCGTGTCCGCGTCGAAACCGATGAAGCCAAACCCGGCGCCTCGGGTTGGGACAAGGTCGCCTTTGAAGTCGCCACCAATCCCGGCGCGCCGTTCGGACCGCTCGACAAGATCGCCTCGGGCGGCGAGCTCTCGCGCTTTGCGCTGGCGCTGAAGGTCTGCCTTGTGGGCGATGACGCCCGCACCATGGTGTTTGACGAGGTGGATCAGGGCGTGGGCGGCGCGGTCGCCGATGCGGTCGGTTCGCGCCTGAAACGTCTCGCTGAAACCGGTCAGGCGCTGGTTGTGACCCACAGCCCGCAAGTGGCCGCCCGCGCCGACGCGCACTATCGTATCGAAAAGGCGGAGCAGGGCGAAGGCATGCGCACCACGGTGCGGCGCCTCGCCGAAGCCGACCGCCGCGAAGAGATCGCCCGCATGCTGTCGGGCGCGGAGATCACCGATGCGGCCCGCGCCGCCGCCGACCAGCTGATGGGCTCATGAACGCTGCGATGAAGGATGTGGAGGCGCTGACCTCCGAAGAAGCCGCCACTGAACTCGACCGTCTCGCCCGCGAAATCTCCAGGCACGACAAGGCGTATTACGAAAAGGACGCGCCGAAGATCTCGGATGCAGCCTATGACGCCCTGCGCGCGCGCAACAGCGCCATCGAAGAACGCTTTCCCGATCTCAAGCGCAAGGACAGCCCGTCTGAGCGCGTCGGCGCGAAACCCGCCGAGCAGTTCGGTGAAGTGGTCCATGCCGTGCCCATGCTGTCGCTGGGCAACGCCTTCGAGGACCAGGATGTGCGCGATTTCGCCGACCGCATCCGCCGCTTCCTCAATCTCAGGGACGAGAAACTCGTCTTCACCGCCGAGCCCAAGATCGACGGGCTGAGCGCCAATCTGCGCTATGAAAAGGGCGAGCTGGTGATCGGCGCCACGCGGGGCGATGGCCGGGCGGGCGAGAACGTCACCGCCAACCTCAAGACCATCGCCGACATTCCCCACAGGCTTGAGGGCGATGTTCCGGACGTGCTGGAGGTGCGCGGCGAGGTCTATATGAGCCATGCCGACTTTGCCCAGCTCAACGCCATGCAGGAAGAACGCGGCAAGCCCGCCTACAAGAACCCGCGCAACGCCGCCGCCGGCTCCCTGCGCCAGATCGACCCCAATGTGACGGCAGAGCGCCCGCTGCGCTTTTTCGCCTATGCCTGGGGTGAGCTGAGCGAGCCTCTGGCCGAGACCCAGTATGACGCCGTCAAACGCCTCGGGCAGCTGGGATTCGTCATCAATGACGACATGGTGCGGGTTGAGAGCGTCGAGGATGTGCTCGCCCATTACCGCGCGCTCGAAGCCAAACGCGCCGATCTCGGCTATGACATTGATGGCGTGGTTTACAAGGTGGACCGGCTCGACTGGCAGGAGCGGCTGGGCTTTGTCGCCCGCGCGCCCCGCTGGGCGATTGCGCACAAATTCTCGCCCGAAAAGGCCGTCACCCGGCTCAACGCCATCGAGATCCAGGTGGGCCGCACAGGCGCGCTGACCCCTGTCGCCAAGCTCGAACCCGTCACCGTGGGCGGGGTGGTGGTGTCGAACGCCACCTTGCACAATCAGGATGAGATCGAGCGCAAGGATGTGCGCGTGGGCGACACCGTGATTATCCAGCGCGCCGGCGATGTGATCCCGCAGGTGGTTGAAGTCGTCCTCGACAAGCGCCCCGAGGCCGCCGAACCCTTCGCCTTCCCCACCCTGTGCCCCGTCTGCGGCAGCCATGCCGTGCGCGAGGAGGGCGAGGTCGTCCGTCGCTGCACGGGCGGTCTCATCTGTGACGCACAGGCGGTCGAGCGGCTCAAGCATTTTGTCTCGCGCAAGGCCTTCGACATTGAAGGGCTGGGCGCGAAACAGATCGAGGCCTTCTTCCATGAAGGCCTCGTCAAGCAACCCGCCGACATCTTCACCCTGCGCGCACGCAACGAGGCGGGCGAGATCAACCCGCCCATCCAGACCCGCGAAGGCTGGGGCGAGCGCTCGGCGGCGAACCTTTTTGGCTCCATCGATCAGCGACGCACGATTGGCCTCGCGCGTTTCCTGTTCGCCCTAGGCATCCGTCATGTGGGCGAGGAAACCGCGCGTCTGATCGCGCGCAGCTTCACCAGCTGGCAGGCCGTGCGCGAGACGGCGGAAGCCGCGAACGAGCCCGGCGAAGCCTTCGCCGCCTTCATGGATATTGACGGCATTGGCGAGACGGCGGTCAAAGCTCTCGCCGAATTCTTCGCCGAAAGCCACAATCAGGACGCGCTCAACGCCCTGCTCGCCCATGTGACGGTCGAAGACGCCGAACAGGTGGCCGCCGAAAGCCCTGTCGCGGGCAAGACGGTGGTGTTCACCGGTTCTCTCGAACGCTTCACCCGGGACGAGGCGAAGGCCAAGGCGCAATCACTCGGCGCCAAGGTCTCGGGCTCCGTCTCGGGCAAGACCGACATCCTCGTCGCCGGTCCCGGCGCGGGCTCCAAGCTGAAGAAAGCGCAGGAGCTGGGCGTCCAGACGATGACCGAGGATGAATGGCTGGCGCTCATCGGGGGGTGAGCGCCCCTCCCTCTCAACGTGTCATTCACCGGTTTTTCCGGTGAACCCATGCCGTGACCTGTGATCTGAGCCACCGGCATGGATCCCCCGCATGACGCGGGGGATGACATGTGTGCGAGGTATTTGAATTTCCTCTTTCCCCGCGAAGGCGGGGACCCAGTGATCATCAGGACTTTGCGTTGTCGGCTCTGGGCCCCTGCCTATGCAGGGGAAGAGAAAGTGAGCGCCTACTCCCCCAGCAACCGCTCGACCTCATCCAGAATAACCGCCCACGCGGGCGCCGTCGGGTCGATCAGCTCGAAATGACCGGCGTTTTCCAGCTTGATCTCGGTCACCGTATCACCTGCGGCTTCGGCTTCAGCGGCATAGGCCGCGCCGAACTGCGGCGGCACGATCGGGTCGAGTTCGCCTGAAACGATCACCTGCTCCACATGCAGGGGCAGCAGCTGATCGGGTGAGGTGTCGGCATAGGGCGCATCGCCGGGATGGCCGGCGATCAGGGCGTCCACCGTGTCCGGCTCGCCGCAGCGGCCGGGGCCTTCAGCGCGGTAAAGCTCAAGATCATTGATGCCCGCGAGCGTGATGACGCCGTTGGGGATGAACGGGTCTTCCACAGAAAGCGGCGTGTCCTGCAGCTGGCCGCGCGCGGCGGCCCACAATGCCAGATGCCCGCCCGCGGAATGGCCCATCAGCACGGAGCGCTCAAGGTCGATGGGATAGGTCTCGGCCAGCGCCCGGACATAATCGGTCGCCATGGCCACGCTTTCAAACGTGCCCGGATATCCGCCCGTCTCATGCCCCAGACGCGGATAGGTGAGGTTCCACACGGCGATGCCGCGCGCTTTCAGATCGGCGTTCAGCTGGTCCTGCAGGATGGTGCCCGGAATGGCCGCCTGCCAGCATCCGCCATGGATCATGATCACCAGCGGGAAGGGACCGTCGCCATCGGGAAGCCACAGCTCGCCGTACTGCTCCTCGCCCTGGCCGTATGCGATCCGGGCGTCGGCGGGCGCACGTTCCCGGTCGAGCAGATCCCGCCAGCTGATCGGGCGCGCGTCGGCGTACGGGTCTTGAGCGCACGCAGGCGTGGCGAGGAGGAGGGCGGCGGTGAGACAGAGGGCGAGGCGCATGGGGGTATCCGGTTCTGATTTCGGATCAAACTAGCGCCCATAAACATTTCAACCAACTGAAACCCCGGGCGAGCGTAGCGAAGACCCGGGGCCTTCTTCAGCATAGGGCGCTATACTCTGACTTAGACCCCGCCTCCCTTTGGTCAGTCGGGAAAGGGAGAGGATTTATGACACGCGCCTGGGTCTACATGCTCACGAACAGGCCAGATGGCGTACTCTATACAGGCATGTGCAATGCCGATTTGCGGCGCCGAATATGGGAGCATCGTGAAGGCGGCGGATCATCCTTCACGCACAAATACAACTGCAAGCGTTTGGTCTGGTTCTCGGGCTTCGTAGATGTGACCGCAGCGGCAGAACAAGAGCGACGTATGAAGCGCTGGAAACGCGTCTGGAAGGTTGAGCTTATCGAACAGGCCAACCCGGACTGGAGAGATCTTTATCCGGATATTTCGGGCTAAAAAACCGGGCGCTTTATTCTGAGCGAGGCCCCGGGTCTTCGCTGCGCTCGCCCGGGGTTTCACCTTTTAAAATCACTTGAAACCCCGGCCTTGAGCCGGGGCCTCCCTCAGAATCAAACGCCTAAGGCGCCTCTTCCACAAAGCTCGCGACGACCTTTTTCTCGCCGGCCTTGTCAAAGGCGACGGTGAGCTTGGCGCCGTCGGCGGCTTTGACGGTGCCGTAGCCGAATTTCTGGTGGAAGACGCGGTCGCCGCGTTTCCATTTCGAGTCTCCGCCCACCGAGCTGGTGTCGATCAGCGTGGCCTTGCCCTCGATGACGCCGGGATCGGCGCGGCGGCCGGACGCCTTGCTGGCTTGGAAGCGTTTCCAGCCGGGGCTTTCATAGCTCGACTTGAAGGGGTCGGCGACTTCGGCGACGCCCTCAAAACCCGGCCCGGCGTCGTAATAGCCGGTCTCCGATTTCGCTTCGCAATGCTCGGCCGGCATTTCGTCGATAAAGCGCGAGGGTAGCACCGATTGCCAGCGGCCAAAGATCATCCGGTTGGCGGTGAAGCTGATGACGGCGCGTTCGCGGGCGCGGGTGATGCCCACATAGGCAAGGCGCCGTTCCTCTTCGAGCGCCGCCGTGCCGCCTTCATCCATGGAGCGTTGGGAGGGGAAGACCGTCTCTTCCCAGCCCGGCAGGAAGACCAGCGGGAATTCGAGGCCCTTGGCCGCGTGCAGCGTCATGATCGAGACTTCATCGCCGTTCTCGGTGCGGTCGGCGTCCGAGACGAGGGCGATGTGCTCAAGGAAGGCTTCAAGACTGTCAAACTCGCCCATGGAGCGGACGAGTTCTTTCAGGTTGTCGAGCCGGCCCGCGGCCTGCGGGCTCTTGTCCTCGCGCCACATGGCCGTATAGCCGCTTTCATCGAGAATGACTTCCGCAAGCTCGTCATGGCGCATGGTCTCGGCCTGCTCGGCCCAGCGGTCGAGATCGCGCAGGAAGGCGATGAGGCCGGTGCGGCCCTTGCCCTTGATCTCGTCGGTCTGTGTCATCAGGCGCGCAGCCTCGGCCATCGACACCTGCGCCCCGCGCGCGGCCATGGCGATCTTCTGCACACTGGTGTCGCCGACGCCGCGTTTGGGCGTGTTCACCACACGCTCGAACGCCAGATCATCTGACAGGCTGCGCACCAGCCGCAGATAGGCGAGGGCGTCGCGGATCTCCGCACGTTCAAAGAAGCGCGGCCCCCCAATCACCTTGTAGGGCAGGCCCAGCATGATGAAGCGGTCTTCAAACGCCCGCATCTGCCAGGACGCACGCACCAGAACCGCGATGTCGGAATGACGCCCGCCGCCCTTGATATGCGCCTCGATCTCGTCGGCGACAAAGCGGGCTTCGGCCTCGCCATCCCAGAGCCCGGACACCTGAACCTTGTGGCCCGCCTGATCCTCGGTCCACAGTGTCTTGCCCAGGCGCGCCTTGTTGGCGGTGATCAGGCCTGCCGCCGCGCCAAGGATATGGCCGGTGGAGCGGTAATTGCGCTCCAGCCGGATCACCGTCGCGCCGGGGAAGTCCTGTTCAAAGCGCAGGATGTTGTCCACTTCCGCGCCGCGCCAG
>NZ_DJIQ01000062.1:0-155008 GCF_002433705.1 Oceanicaulis sp. UBA6590 | reverse complement strand
GACGGCTCTTATTGTGGCTGATGATGGATGAAGCCGCCGCAAGGATATGCTTTGTGGAGCGGTAGTTCTTTTCCAGCCGGATGACATGCGCGCCGGGAAAATCCTTCTCGAAGCGGAGAATATTGTCCACTTCCGCGCCGCGCCAGCCATAGATCGACTGGTCGTCATCGCCCACGCAGCACACATTGCCCGAGCCGCGCGCCAGAAGGCGCAGCCACAGATACTGGGCGACGTTGGTGTCCTGATACTCGTCCACCAGCAAATAGCGGAACTTGCGGTGAAAATCCGCCAGCACATCGTCATGGTTCTGGAAGATGGTGATGTTGTGCAGCAGAAGATCGCCGAAATCGCAGGCGTTCAGCACGCTCAGGCGGTCCTGATAGAGCTTGTAGAGTTTCCGCGCCTTGCCGTCTGCGAAGCTCCACTTGTCCTCTTCGGGGATGCGTTCGGGCGTCTGGGCGCGGTTCTTCCAGCCGTCGATGAGGCTGGCGAGATGGCGCGGCGTCCAGCGCTTGGTATCAATGCCCTCGGCCTCAAGGATCTGCTTCAGAAGCCGCAGCTGGTCGTCGGTGTCCAGAATGGTGAAGGTGGATTTCAGCCCCACCAGCTCGGCATGGCGGCGCAGGATCTGGGCGGCGATGGAGTGGAAGGTGCCCAGCCACGGCAGGCCCTCGACCTGCTCGCCGATGATCTTGCCCACCCGCTCCTTCATCTCGCGCGCGGCCTTGTTGGTGAAGGTCACCGCCAGAATGTTCCAGGGCTGCGCCTTGCCGGTCGCCAGGATATGCGCCAGCCGCGTGGTCAGCACGCGGGTCTTGCCCGTGCCCGCGCCCGCCAGCACCAGCACCGCGCCGTCCACCGCCTCGACCGCGGCGCGCTGTTCGGGGTTCAACCCGTCAAGATAGGCGGCGTCCGCACGCGGCGCCCGTGGGGCCGCCTGCTGGGAAAGGGGGACAGAGGACATGACGCAGGCTTTCGCACTTCGATTCGCACAGGAGAACGAAACTAGCACATCCGCTTGCAAAGCGTAGGGGCGGCGATGTCATCGATGGTTTGCCGGACAAGCGCGCTAGCGATGTTCTTCCTCGTGCCGGGCCTGCAGCGCATGGGCGTAGGCGGCATGGGCGTCGGCCTTGGTGATGTAGCCCACAATGGGCTGGTCGCCATGGCGGGAGCGGACCTGCGCCCCGTCGATCTTCTCGGCCGAGAAGAAACCCATCACCCGGCCCAGATAATCATCGTCATAGACGCAGGCTTCATCGAGTTCACCGGTCGCATCATGGCTGTCGAGCGGGGTCATGATGTCGCGCGCGCGAATGGTCTGCAGGATGACGCGGGCGTCGCCCTGGGTGAGGTCAAAGCCGTGACGCTCGACCTGCTTGTGAAAGAAGCTGCCCTTGGTGATCGAGGTGGTGATGACGCTGGCCAGCGACACGCAGACCAGTAGCGCGATCGAGGCTTCATAGCTGGCGGTCAGCTCGAACACGATCAGCGTGGTCGAAAGCGGCGCGCCCAGCACGGCGCCGCCCACAGCGCCCATGCCGATGACGGCGAAATAGGCGCTGCCAGCGCTGTCAGGCCCCAGGATCGGGGCGATCAGCGCGCCATAGAGCGCGCCCAGCATGGCGCCGAGATAGAGCGAGGGCGCGAAGATGCCGCCGCCGAAGCGGAAGGCCATGGTGGCGACAATGGCGGCGAGCTTGAGCACGATCAGCGCCGCCAGCGTGCCGATGGCGTAGCCGCCCGCCAGCGCGATCGAGGTCGCTTCATAGCCGACGCCGAGCACTTCCGGCGCCAGGACGCCCAGGCCTCCGATCAGCAGCCCGCCGAAGGGCGGCAGGATCCAGAGCGGGACCGAGAGCGCCTGAGCGCGCAGGGCGAGGCCGCGCGGCAGGTTGAAGGACAGCATCACGCAGGCGATGGCGAGCGCCGCCGAGGCGAGGCCGAGCGGAATGATGGCGATGAAGTCCGCGAGACTTGCGGGCGGGATCTCGGGCACCGAAAAGGCGGGCGTGGCGCCGAAATGGATGCGCGAGAGGATCGCGCCGATCACGCTGGCTGCGGCGACCGGACCGATGGAGCGCAGGGCGTAATGGCCCAGCACCACCTCGAACGCAAAGAGGGCGCCGGCGACCGGCGCGTTGAAGCTGGCGGCGACGGCGGCGGAGGCCCCGCAGGCGAGCATGATGCGCGCGCCCCGGGCCGGCAGGTTCAGCGGGCGGCTGATGAAGCTCGCAAGCGCGGCGCCCAGATTGACCGACGGCCCCTCGCGCCCGGTGGAGCCGCCTGCGCCGATGGAGACAGCGTGGATCAGGGCGGACCAGACGCTGGGCATCAGCGCCATTTTCCCGCCCTGTGCGGCGCGTGCTTCCATGACGTCGGCGACGCCCTCGGCGCGGACTTCCGGCAGCCAGTTTGTTTTCAGGCCCACATAGAGCAGAAGCGCGACGACGCAGCCGCCAGCCACCGGCGCAAGGATCACCATGATCGGGGGCAGGGTGGAGGCGGTGCTGGCGAGACGTTCGGAAAACTCGCCAAAGGCGACAAGTTGCACGGACTGGATGGCGAGACGCAGGCCGATGGCGGCGTAGCCCGCCACAACGCCCACCACCAGCGCCAGCAGCCACAGCGCAGGCGAGCGCCCGTCAGCAAAGCTGTTCTTGAGATAGCGCAGCAGTTTGTCGAGCGGCGACAGGGGCGGCGGGGTGACGGCGGTGCTCATGCCATCTTCAAACCCCGCTCGCTCCGTATCGTCAACTCCGGATCAGTGCTGACCGGCGCCCAGGGCGCGTTTGAGCGCCCACACCCGGCAGGCGCTGGAGAGGGGCTGATTAGGCTCGCGCATCTCGTCGATCGAGGTGATGAGCCCGGCCAGAGATCCGCCTGTATCGTTCAGCTCATCGTCGATCACGGACCAGAAATCCGGCTCGAGCGCCAGAGAGGTCGCGTGTCCCTTGAGGGTGACTGAACGTTTCTTGAGCATGGTGTCTAGGCCAGTTCCTTGAGCGCTTCGGCGTTGAAGTCTTCCAGATCCTCAAAGCGGCCGTCCTTGACCTTGCGGGCCCAGGCGTAATCAGACAGCAGGGCCCGGCCCACACCCACGAGATCAAATTCGCCCGCGTCCAGGCGCTCGATCAGCTTGTCGAGGCCAGACTTTTCAGAGGCTTCCCCCATAAAGGCGCCAATGAAGTCACTATTAAGGCCAACAGATCCCACTGTTATGGCAGGTTTACCGGTGAGCTTTTTCGTCCAGCCGGCCAGATTCAGTTCGGAACCGTCGAACTCGGGCAGCCAGAAGCGACGGGTGGAAGCGTGGAAAATGTCGACGCCGGCTTCAGACAGCGGCGCGAGGAAGGCTTCGAGCTCGTCCGGGGTTTGCGCCAGCTTGGCGTTATAGTCCTGCTGCTTCCATTGCGAATAGCGCAGGATGAGAGGCAGGTCGGCGGGGATGCGGGCGCGGACGGCGCGGATGATTTCCTGCGCGAACTCGGTGCGCGACAGCAGGCTGCCGCCATACTTGTCGTCGCGCTGATTCATGCCCTCCCAGAAGAACTGGTCGATCAGATAGCCATGCGCGCCGTGCAGCTCGATGGCGTCAAAACCGATCTTCGCGGCGTTCTCGGCGGCGTCCGCGAAACCCTTTATGGTGTCGTCGATCTCGGCCTGGGTCATCGGTTCGCCGACGGTCTTGCCGCCGGGCATGATGCCGGACGGACTGTCGGACGGCGCGTCCGGATGCGGACCGGTGCCCGGCTTGCGCGCGAGGCCCACATGCCAGAGCTGGGGCGCGATCTTGCCGCCCTTGGCGTGGACAGCGTCCACCACTTTCTTCCAGCCGGCGAGGGCCTCTTCCGTGTGGAAGTTCGGGATCGCCGGATCAAAGCTGGCGCCGGGGCGATTGATGGTGGTGCCTTCGGTGATGATCAGGCCGACATCATTGTCCGCGCGGCGCTCGTAATAGCCGACCACATTGTCGTTGGGCACGCCGCCCGGGCTTTTGGACCGCGTCATGGGCGCCATGACGATCCGGTTCTTGAGTTGGAGCGAGCCAAGCTCGAACGGTTGGAAGAGGGCGTTGGTGTTCGGCATGAAGGGTCCCCTGAAAGCACGAATGAACGGCGATCAGTTGGATATATCGCGCGCGACAATCAAGGGACTTGTCTGGGGAAGGCGCCTCTCGGATTGCCGAGACCAGGATATTTCCCAGAATTTTCAGAGCAATACGCAGTTTCGCCTATGAGGATTTTTTCCGGGCTTCCCCGTGGGCGCCTTCGAGCTCCGGATCATAGTGTCTGCAGTTGCGACTGATAATGAGATTGATTATCGAAACGGCATTTTATAATTCATAACAACGAAAAGCATTCTCATCTTCAAACCGGACGGATCTCCATGCTCATCACCAAGGCGCGCATGATGACGGCGCTGGCCGCCATCCTGTCGCTGGGCTCGGCTCAGGCGGCTGAAACCTCTGATCAGACAGTTGAGGACACAATCGTGGTCACGGGCCGCTATCTGTCGATCGACCAGCTGAATGCCGTGAAGACGCCCACTCCTATCCTGAACGTGCCGCAGAGCCTGTCGATCGTGACCCGCGCCCAGATCGAGGATCAGGCCTTCACCTCGATTGGCGACATCCTGCGCTATACGCCGGGCCTGGCGGTCAGCCAGGGCGAGGGGCACCGCGATTCCATCATCATCCGCGGCAATCAGAGCACGGCGGACTTTTTCCTCGATGGTCTGCGTGATGATGTTCAGTACTACCGTCCGCTCTACAATCTCGAGCAGGTGGAGATCCTGCGCGGGTCAAACGCGCTCCTCTTCGGGCGCGGCGGCGGCGGCGGCGTGATCAACCG
This sequence comes from Oceanicaulis sp. UBA6590, assembly GCF_002433705.1. Classification (NCBI taxonomy): domain Bacteria; kingdom Pseudomonadati; phylum Pseudomonadota; class Alphaproteobacteria; order Maricaulales; family Maricaulaceae; genus Oceanicaulis; species Oceanicaulis sp. UBA6590. The sequence continues at coordinate 150,155 of NZ_DJIQ01000062.1, read as the reverse complement.
CGTCACCAAGACCGCGCAGCTGGACGAGGACTTTGCAGGCCTCAACGCCAGCGTGGACACGTTCGGCGCCTATCAGCTGGCGGGCGATGTGAACACGGTGCTGTCTGACACAATTGCGTTTCGCCTGAACGCCTATGGCGAGCATCTGGAAAGCCATCGGGATGTGTTTGACGGCGAGCGGTACGCCATCAACCCGACTTTCACATTCGATCTCGGCGCCCGGACTCAGGCCGTGCTCAGCTATGAGTATATGAGCGATGATCGCGTGGTGGATCGGGGCGTGCCGTCGGTCTCCGTCGCCAATGGTCCAGATGCGCCGCTTGAGGGGTATCGCGATACCTTCTTTGGCGATGCGGACGGCAATAACACGACACTGGACGCCAGCATCTATCGCGGCCGTGTCGAACACACCTTCTCGGACGCGCTGCGCGGCAATGTCACGGTGCAGTACGCAGACTATGACAAGCTCTATCAGAACATTTACGCGGCGGGTTTTGATGCGACGACCGACACGCTCACGCTCGACGGCTATCGCGATCCCACGACACGTCAGAACCTGATCATCCAGGGCAATCTGGTGGGCGAGTTCGCCACCGGTCCCTTCCAGCACACTTTGCTGTTGGGCGCTGAATATGGCGACCAGTCCACCACCAATGCGCGCCAGGACACCCTGTTCGCCGCGACTCAGGACGACCAGATCAGCGTCAGCCTGACCGATCCGGTGGTCGTGCCGAGCTATACCTTCACCAGCAATGTGCGCGACCGCTCCTCGGATGTGGAGTTTGTCTCGCTCTACCTTCAGGACCAGATCGACATCACCGACCAGTTCAAGCTGGTGCTGGGCGGTCGCTATGACCGGTTTGACGTGGCGGTGCTGGACCGTCTGGCGATCAGCCCGACCGATGACGGCCGTCGGGGCCGGGTGGACGAGGAATTCTCGCCGCGTCTGGGCGCGATCTACAAGCCGGCGGAAAACGTCTCGGTCTATGTCAGCTATGCCGAGACCTTCCTGCCGAGCTCCGGCGATCAGTTCCTGACCCTGACGACCACGAGCGAGGACATCGAGCCCCAGCGGTTCGAGAACACCGAAGTCGGCGTCAAATGGGATTTCGCAGAGCGTCTGAGCCTGACCACGGCCCTGTTCCGTCTGGAGCGCGGCCAGTTCACCACGGTGGACCCCGATGACCCCTCCATCGTCACGCTGGTGCCGGGCAGCACGACGGAGGGTTTCGAGGTTCAGCTGCTGGGCCGGCTGACCGATCAATGGACCGTGAATGCGGGCTATAGCTATCTCGACAGCACGGTCGAGGGCGGCGCATTTGATGGCAATGCCACCCGCCAGACCCCCGAGAACATGATCTCGATCTGGAACGAGTACCAGGCCACTGATCAGCTCGCGCTCGCGCTGGGCGTGACCTATCAGGACAGCTTCTTCGTACTGGAGAACAATGCTGTCGAAGTGCCCGATTACACCCGCGTGGATGCGGCGGTGTTCTATGATCTGACCGATCAGACCCGTCTGCAGCTCAATATCGAGAACCTGCTCGACGAGGACTACTTCCCCGACGCGCACTCGAACGACAATATCTCGACCGGCAAGCCGCTCAATGCGCGCCTGACAATCCGTCACCGGTTCTAGAAACGGGACGTCCCGAAATGAAAACGGCGGCTCATCGAGCCGCCGTTTTTTTATGTATCGGACCTTTTGTCAGGCTCCCGCTTGTGCGCCTCCAGCGCCGCCTTGCGTTTGGCCTCACGCGCCTTCTCAAGGTCGCGCTGGGCCTTGGGCGTACCGAACTGGACGCGATTGGTTTCGGACTGCTTGGCCTTGTCCTCTCGCGCCTTCTTCTTGCGGAACTGACGCAGATTGATCGGCTGGGTCATGGGAGCCTCTCAGGCTCCGCCGCCGAAGCGGCGGAGCAAAGCGTACGGCCTATTTCGGGCCGATCATGTCTTCGGGGCGCACCACGCGGTCGAACTCTTCCTCGGTGACGAAGCCGAGCTTGATGGCTTCCTCGCGCAGGGTGGTGCCGTTCTTGTGGGCGGTCTTGGCGACGGTGGTGGCGTTGTCATAGCCGATGGTCGGCGCCAGCGCCGTCACCAGCATGAGCGAACGTTCCATGATGTCGGCGATGCGCTGCTCGTTCGCTTCAATGCCGACGACGCAATTGTCGGTGAAGGAATGGCAGGCGTCCGTCAGCAGCTTGGCGCTGGTCAGCACGTTCCAGGACATCATCGGCTTGAAGACGTTGAGCTGGAACTGGCCCTGGCTGCCCGCAAAGCTGACGGCGGAGTTGTTGCCCATCACCTGGGCGCAGACCATGGTCATGGCTTCGCACTGGGTCGGGTTCACCTTGCCCGGCATGATGGAGCTGCCCGGCTCGTTCGCCGGCAGGGCGATCTCGCCGATGCCGCAACGCGGGCCGGACCCCAGCAGGCGGATGTCGTTGGCGATCTTGAACAGCGACACCGCCGCCGAATTTAGCGCGCCATGCGCTTCCACCATGGCGTCCTTGGTGGACAGCGCCTCGAACTTGTTGGGCGCGGTCACGAAGGGCAGCTTGGTGAGGTTCGCCACTTCCTCGGCGAACTTCTCGGCAAAGCCGATCTTGGCGTTCAGGCCGGTGCCGACCGCGGTGCCGCCCTGGGCGAGCTCGTACAGCGCCGGCAGGGCCGCCTCGACGCGACGGATGGCGTTGTCGATCATGTGCACATAGGCGGAGAATTCCTGACCCAGCGTCAGCGGGGTCGCATCCATCAGGTGCGTGCGGCCGATCTTGATGATGTCCTTGAAGGCTTCGGACTTGTCATTGAGCGCATTGCGCAGGGTCTGCAGCGCCGGGACCAGATCGTGCTTGAACACTTCCGCCGCCGCAATGTGCATGGCGGTGGGGAAGGTGTCGTTGGACGACTGGGAGCGGTTCACATGGTCGTTGGGGTGGACCGGGTCCTTGGAGCCGACTTCACCGCCCAGGATCTGGATGGCGCGGTTGGAGATGACCTCGTTGGCGTTCATGTTCGACTGGGTGCCGGAGCCCGTCTGCCAGACCACCAGCGGGAAATGGTCGTTGAGCTTGCCTTCGGCGACTTCGAGCGCCGCGGCGGCGATGGCGTCGCCCAGCTTGGGCTCGAGATTGTCGAGCGCCATATTGGCCTTTGCGGCGCAATGCTTGACCACGCCCAGCGCGCGCACAAGCGGCAGGGGCTGGGTCTGGCCGCCGATCTTGAAGTTCATCAGCGAGCGCGCGGTCTGGGCGCCCCAGAGCTTGTCGGACGGGACTTCGAGGGGGCCGAAGGAATCGGTTTCAACGCGCATCTCGGTCATGGGTCTTTCTCCAGTACGGCGTGGGCCTTGTATGGGGCGTCTATAGGCCTGCAGGGCAAAGACAGGCAAGCCGCGCCTTGGTCGCAATGAGCGTGATCTGCACCTTGATTGAACCGGATGCCCGTCAGGGCGCACCTGAAGGGCGTACCGGCAGCCAGGGGAGATGCAGATGGATGCCTTTCAGGGTGCGGCGCGCCTCATCGGGATGAGCGACGCCATCTGGGCCAGGCACGCCCATCCGCTCAGCGTATGGAGCCGCATGCTGGCGGCGCCTTTGATCTTCATATGCCTGTGGAGTCCGGTCTGGATCGGCTGGTATGGCGTGGGGCTGATCGGGATGGCGATCCTCTGGATGTGGCTCAATCCGCGCCTGACCCCGCCGCCGAAGACCGGTCGCAGCTGGGCGAGCAAGGGCGTCATCGGAGAGCGCATCTTCATCAACCGCAAGGCGGTTCCGGTGCCCGTGGGCTATAAGCGTGCGGCGTTGCTGACCTCGGCCCTGTCGGCGCTGTTCATGCTGGGCTTCATCCTCGCCTATATCCGGCTGGATGTTCTGGCGGCGGCCCTGGCCTGGCATGGGTCGGCGGTCGCGAAATACTGGTTCGTGGACAGGATGGCGCTGCTTGCCGAAACCATGAAGGACCGCCATCCTGTCTATGCCGCCTGGCTGGCGGGCGACTGGAGCGCCACGCTTGACGAGGCGGGCGAGACAGCCGAATCGTCATAGGAAGAACGAACAAGGTCCCATGCCGCGCTTCACGTCATTGCCGCCGGAGTACTGGGATCAACTCGACTGGACCGGGAGAGGGAAGGTGCAAGCCTCCGCCATTGATGGATCTCTGAATGTGCGTGTGGATGCGCTGACCTCACAGACGCGCAAGTTCAAGGAGCTGATCGCCGCCTTCTTTCGCACCGAGTTCAAGCGCGTGCGCCCGAAATACGGGCCGTTCGAGGTGATCATCGAGATCGAGCGCACTGAGAACAGCCCCGTGCATGACGTGGACAATGTGGCGAAAGCCATACTGGATGCGCTGACGGGCGTCGTCTTCCACGATGACAGCCAGGTCCAGCGCCTGCATGTGGAGAAGGTTCTGGGCGAACGCGCACGGGTGAAGGTCCGCGCGCGCCCCATCGGCGAGTTGACCCACAAGGACCAGGCTGACGCCGCCTGATCCGCGACAGGTGCAGACAAGAAAAAACGCCAGGGCCAGGGCCCTGGCGTTTTTTGTTGGCGGTCTGGCTCGGTCTAGAACTTGTAACCCAGCGTGACCCAGTATTTGGTCCGGTCCGCTGGCGCATAGGCGGCGTCCGGGCCGTCATAATCGGCCATTTCAAACGACAGGCTGACATCATTGGCGAAACTGAAGCTGACGAACAGGTCCAGTTCCTGACCCAGATCGTCGCTGGTGTTTTCCGCCTCGAACTCATGCCAGATCAGGCCGGCGCGCCAGCTCTCGATCGCGGACGCCTCGACGCTCGCGCCATAACTGACTTCCACATGAAAGTCCTCAAGACCGTTCGCCGGGGCTGCCCGGCCGCCGCCATGGAACACGTCCGCCCAACCTGCGGTGCCGTGATTGGCCGCGAACGGGTTGGCGAATGCGTAGGTTCCATCGCCGGACACCACATCATAACCGAGAGCGAGACGAGCGCCGTTGCGCGAGAAGGCGACGCCGGAATCGATCAGCGTGTTGTCGAAGTCCGCGGTGGCGGATCCGGAGTCGTTCTGCGCCGCCACCAGCAGATCATAGCTGACGCCGACTTCGCCCAAGGTGGTCGAGCCGGTCAGGCGAGCGCCATAGGTGGTGTTGGACAGGTTCTCGCGACCCGGTTCGGGAATGTCGATCAGGTAGACGAAGCCGGACAGTTTCAGCGCGTCATTGACGTCATAGCTCGCATGGAACAGATGCGCGTCGGTCTCCCAGTTGACGTCATCGCCCGGACCACGATTGAGCTGCCAGTGATAGACATAGCTGGCTTCAAAGGCGCCGCGTCCGAAGGTGGCCATGGCGGCGTCGTGCGAGTTCTTGTCCTGGCGGTGGCCCGGTGAGCCGATGATGCGATTGCCATCAAAGCCCAGATATTGACGGCCCACCGTAAAGGACCAGTCCTCATTGGGCTTGAAGCCCAGCTGAGCGCGGTTGAGCTCGGTGAAATCCGGATCGTTGATCGTGGCGTATTGCGGCAACGGATCAAGCGAGGTGTTGCGATCCTCGTCGCCGGCCAGCGTGATGTTGTTTTCAATTTCCGCAAGGAAGGAGAAGCGCGTATCCGCCGGTTTGAAGCGTACGCCGACCCGGCTGCGCAGGGTCAGGGACTCCGCTTCCAGCTTGCCGGTCTGCTCCACGGATTCATAGCGGCCCCGGAAGTCGCCGAAAATCTCCGCCGACTGCGCCAGCGCCGCTTGAGGGAGAAGCGCGGCGCCTGCCCCCAGCAGCAGGGAGAGTTTGTAAGATTTCATGTCCAGCCTCTTCGGTTGGAGACAATGCCAAACCGGACGCCCCCAACAGGCCACCCGATACTGCAGGCATTACGGACTGAAATGCTTCAAGTTTGGTTAGTCAGGTGTTCAGCATGACCGAACGCGAAAACCCCATCCAGATCAACTGGATGGGGTTATGCGCATCTGGGAGGCGTATTCAGTCTGCGATCCGCGCGCTCAGATCCTGAGGCCTGGACGACCTTATGGCTCCGAAAATCAGACCGCCGACCAGAAGAATGGCGAGCAGATGCACGACCCAGGACAGCCGACGAAGCTGATTGGCCAAGGGCTCTGCATAACCGGGCGTGCTGGTGAGTCGGGTGTCGAGCTGCGCAAGCTGGCCTTGCATTGCCTCATCAAGGCGCGTCAGCTCCATGACCTGTGCCTGGATCGCCGCGTCCGCCCGGTCCGCATCCATCCGGGCGGCCTGGAGCATGACGCTGCGAATGGCCGGCAGTGCGGCTTCCAGCTCATCCAGAGGCGCCTGGAGCGCGCTGTCCCGATCGGTCCTGAGCCTGACCGCGTCTAGGGCCGCTTCATATTCTTCCAAATTGATGAGGAGCGCCTGCATGCGCAGCTGGCTGGGCGCGCCGATCATGGCCTGGGCGTCGCGCATCAGGGACGCCTGGTCCTTGCCCAGAGTGGAAGCGGCGTAGGTCAGCTCCACGCTGTCACGGGACTGGTTTTCCAGATGACGGATGGAGGCCCCCAGCAGCGAGCTCGTCACTGCGTACACAAGCAGGAGGAGGAGAGGCAGGGTCGGAAGCCCCTGACGGGAAAACGGCGAGAGAGCAGACGTCCAGTTCGACATGAGGGTCTCCAGCATCAGATGTGTTCCCGTTAAAAGAGAATCACGCGCCAACATTCTCCCGATCCTGAGCGGCCGGTTATTAAATTAGTCTTGCCCTAGGGTTGTTGTCTTTTTCGGTTGCGCCGTCAGGCGCGAGTGACGCGACACAAAAAAAGGGGCGCTGTGCGCCCCTTTTTGCATGATGTGAGACGGGTTCAGGAGGCGCGCATTGTTTGCACGAAGCTCTCGAACTCTTCCTTCCAGGCTTCATGACGATCCGCCATTTCCTGGGCTGCGGACAGCACCGATTTGGAAATCTCGTCAGTCTGGTGGGTGAACTCCACCACTTTGGCGACGCTTGATGCAGCGTCGCTGGATCCGGAATCGGCGCGTTGGGCGGATTCTGCGATCTCGGTGGTGGCCACGCGTTGCTGGTCGATCGCCGCAGCGCAGCTGGTGGCCAGTTCGCCCAGCTGGCGCACCGCCTGAAGGGTGCGGTCCGTCGAGGCGGCCGTCTTCTCGGAGGCGGACTGGATCGCGGTGATCTGGGCGGATATCTGTTGGGTGGCGTTGCTGGTCTGCTCGGCCAGTTCCTTCACTTCGCTCGCGACAACCGCGAAGCCCTTGCCGGCTTCACCCGCGCGGGCCGCCTCGATGGTGGCGTTCAGGGCCAGCAGATTGGTCTGGTCAGCGATGGTTTCGATCAGCGTGACAATCTCGCCGATCGCCTGTGCGGCCTCGGACAGCTGGGTCACGACCGTAGAGCTCTGCTCGGTCTCGTCGCCGGCTTCACGCGACAGTTCTGACGTCCGGGTGACCTGCTCGGACACTTCCCGGATTGAGGCGGCGAGCTCCTCGGAGGCGGCGGCGACGGCCTGAATGCCGGATGCGGCCGCGCCCGACGCGGTCTGGGCGTCCCGGGAGAGGCCCGAAGCCTCGCTGGAAGAGCTTTGCATTTGCGAGGCCGAGGAGGAAAGCTGCTGGGAGGCGGCCATGACCGAGTTCAGAAGCTCGGTGGAGCTGCTCTCGAAGCGCACCACGGCGCTCTCGATCTCTTTCTGGCGCTCCAGACGCTGGGCGGCCTCCCGGGTCTGGTTCGCATGAACCTCGTCGGCGTTGCTCAGTGCGGACTGAAGCGTGGCGATCGCGCGGCCGAGATCGCCAAACACATCCTTGCGGCGGGTTTCGTCAATCGACATGTCGCGTTCGCCATCCGCCAGCTTGCCGACCAGGGACTGGATCGAGCTGACGGAGCGGGTGATGCTGCCGCCAATGATCTGGGTCATGGCCATCAGACCCGCAGCGGTCAGCACCAGGGCGACCAGGCTGACCCATTGAGAGGTCGCCGCAACACTGTCGCGAGCGGCCCAGGCCTCGTCCAGAAGGGCGCGTTCGCCATCCCGGACCACCTCGATATTCGTGTCCATCCGGTCGTCATACACCGCAAGGGCGTCGATAAAGCGCTGCATCTCGACATCGGAATAGGTCGAGATGTTCGCCGCCGCCGTCTCGATCAGCTGATTGAGGCCCGGGACGTCGGCGCGGATCTCGGCGAGCGCGGCGCGGAAGACAGGATCTGTCACGATGGCCTCGACATCGCTCAGCGATGTTTCGAAGTCCGCCAGATTGCCCAGGGCGGCGTCGCGGCGTTCCGGCGTCGGCGCGCTGGCCATGAGGTAGGTGTCGCGCAGCAGAGAGGTGAGGTCCTTCTCAAGTCCGCTGGCTGCCACAAGGTTCTCGGTCGCCTTCGTCGCGCGGTCATCCACGCGCTGGCTGACCGTGCCCATCAGGAAGTTGGCGCCGACATAGGCCAGCATCAGGATGATGGACGCCCCCGCAATCATGCGAAGACGCGCTGTCAGCGAGAACTGATCCAGCTTGTTGATCATGGTTCGACCCCTGTCTTTCTGCTCGATTGCGCAGCTCGTGTCAGACTTTCAGGCAGGGACAGCGCAATCCTTAACCATGGTGTGCGCTTCGCCGGTTAATATATGTTTGCACTAAAAGCGTTCACCGACGTCCGTCAGCCAACGCCCGGGATTCCGGCCGGCGTCTCAGGCTGAGCATGGCCCAGACCCCGACGATCGGCCCAAGCGCCAGCGGCCAGAAGGCGAATCGCCAGCCGATATGCTCCGCCCAGACCGGCAGCAGCTGCACTGTGACCAGGGTCAGGGCAAAGCCCATCGCGGTCTGCAGGGTGAGGATGGAGCCTGCCTTGTCTGGGGGGGCGAGCTCGGCGGCCGCCGCGGAAAACTGGGCCGAGTCCGCAATGACCGTGATTCCGTAGATCAGCAGCAGGACGATCATGACGAGGGCGGGCGCTGACCAGGCCCAGGCGCTCAGCAGGGCGCAGCTTCCGCTAAGCGTCATGGCGAGACTCGTGACAAGGGTGCGGCCTGCCCGATCCGCCAGCCAGCCTGCGCCCAGCGAGCTGACCGCGCCTATGGCGACGATCGCGAAGGTCAGCCCTGGCCCCGAGATGCTCTGGGCGAGCTGACGCTCCTGCGTCCATATCGCAACAAACACCCCGACCCAGGCCCAGAAGGCGTAGAGCTCCCACATATGGCCCAGATAACCCAGATTGACGCGCGCCAATCCCGGGTCCCTCAGGGTCAGGCGTATGGCCCGGGGGTCAAAACCCGGAGCGCGTCGAAAAGCCGGACCGGCCCTCGAGCTCAGGATCAGGGCGGCGCTGGCCAGGGCCGCCAGACCCGACACGGCGAATGGCGCGCGCCAGTCCAGTCCGTCGGTCAGGAGCGGCGCCAGATGCGGGCTGGCGGAGCCCAGGGTCAGCGCGCCGACAAGCAGGCCGATCAGGAGGCCCGTATCGCCTTTCGCCCAGCTGGCCGCGAGCTTCATGCCGACCGGATAGACAAAGGCGAGTGCGGCGCCGGCGATCATCCGAGTGAACGGCATGAGCAGGGATCCCGGCGGTGTCAGCAGGGCGCACAGGCTCATGAGGCCTGCCAGCAAGGCTCCGCTCGCAAAGACCTTGCGGGCGTCAAACCGGTCCGCCACGCCGAGACTGGCGCTGGCAAGCGCCCCGAGCACGAAGCCCAGCTGGACGGCGCTGGAGAGTGCGGCGCCGTCGAATGTGGAGAGCGCGCCCGTGTCCTGCAGCCCGGGCAGCGCGGCTGCGCCTGCAAACCAGACAGACAGGGCCAGAACCTGGGACAGGGCGATGAGCGCCAGATGGCGCGCTTTGCCTGGAAGCTCAGTCATCCCCGAACGGGCGTCGCGCGGCGGTCGCGCTGGCGGTGGCGCACAGCACGCCTTCGGAGTTCCACAGCCAGCCTTCAGTGAAAATGACGCTGGAGCCCAGCCGCACGACCTGGCCACGCGCCCGGGCGCGATCAGTCATCAGGGGGCGCAGGAAGCTGGTTTTCATTTCAAGTGTCGGCACAGCCGCTTTCAAATCGCCGGCGACGAAAGCCGACAGACTCATCGCCTCATCCAGAAAACCGGTCACGATGCCGCCCTGGATGGAGCCGTTGGGATTGAGAAAGTCGGGGCGCGCCTCGAACCAGGCTTCCACCCAGTTCGCCTCGGGATCAAGATCGATCAGCGAAAAGCCGAAATGGCGCGTGGCCGCCGGCAAATGGTCCGGATCGGAAAACAGCGCGACCAGTTCATCCCTGCGTGACGGCGACGAACTCACTCTTTGTTCCGGAACGCTTCAAGGCTGACGACCGTGCCCTCATTGACCTGATCGTCGCCATCGCCCTGGCCCGGAGTGTCGTCCGGCGAGGGGGCGGCGTAATCAAAGTGCAGACGGAAGCCGACGCTGGGATCATGAAAGCGGGTCACCGCGCGCCACGGCACCTTGAGATATTTCGGCACGCCGCCGAATTTCAGCGTGACTTCAAAGCCTGCGTCATCGACCTCGAGATCCCAAAACTGATGTTCCAGTACGATCGTCATTTCCTCGGGGTAGGCGCTGGCGAGGGATTCATCGATATCGCATCCCGGATCGGAGGTGCGAAACGTGATGTAGAAATGGTGCGCGCCCGGCAGGCCGTCGCCCGCCGCCCGTTCCAGAGACTTCCGAACAACATCGCGCAGAGCTTCCTGCGCGAGCTGTTCATATTGCATCAGGTCTTTGGCCACCTGCATCGCCCTTTCCCAGCCACGGCAATCTGGAGGGAAGGGTACTTGTTCCCTGCGAGGCGTCAATCGATCGTGGCCGCTGTGCGCACCTGTGCGATTTCGTCGATCGGGAGAAATTCGGCTCTCGGCAATCGTAAAAGGTGACATCGCGCCATTTGTGTAGGATTCTGGCAACGAAACCCTAAGGTCTGTGGTGTATCGAGCTGGGGTGGAGCGGGGCGCCGGGGATGGACGCGGCTTGCAGCCCCGGGGAGGCGGATGATGCGTTCTGTACTCGATCGATACTGGCCCGTCTCGGGCAGTCAGGACCGCATGGGGGTCGCTTCCGAGCGTTTGCTGACTGTTTTCTGCATCCTTGCGGGGTTGAGCGGTCTGTGCGTCAACATCATCAATACCCGCTTCCTGCCCGATTACGCGGCCGAGGTCGGAACGGGTTTCGCCGTCTCGGCGCTGTTGCTGATCGCGCCCTACCTCATCAACGGGCGCTCGAACTTCAATCTTCGCGTTCGCGTGATCGGCCTGACGGTGGTGGGGGTTCTCGGCCTGCTGTCGCTGATCAATGGCAACCTGACCAATGTCTGCAATCTGGGTCTGATCCCGGCGGTTCTGACCTTCTGTCTGGTGCTGGGCGTGTCAGATGGCCTGATGATCGTGCTGTTCAGCATCGGGGTCTATCTGGCGACCTATTTCATGAGCCGGGCAGGCGGCGCCGCGCCGTCATCTCTGGAAACCTTGCTGGCGGGGCTGATCCTCTCGCAGATCTTCGTATATGTCTCGGCGGCCTTTTTCCGCTTCAACATGATGGCGGCCGTCAAGGCGCTCGCCGCCGAGAAGGCCAAGGCCGAGCAGGCCAATCAGGCCAAGTCGCAATTCCTGGCCAATATGAGTCACGAGATCCGGACGCCCCTGAACGGGGTTCTGGGGATGACCGCGGTGCTGGCCCTGTCCAAACTCGATGAGCGCCAACGCAAGGCGGTCGAGGTGATCCGGATGTCCGGCGACCATTTGCTGTCGACCCTGAATGACATTCTGGACCTCGCCAAGATCGATGCCGGCCAGATGGATGTGGAGACCGTCGAGTTCGTGCTGGGCGATGTCGCGGAGCAGATCGAAGCCCTGTACGCGCCCCAGGCCGAGAAGGCTGGACTGAGTTTTTCACTGCGCTACGAGCAGGGGGTCAGCGCGCACAGTCTGCGGGTCGGCGATCCGACGCGGCTTAGCCAGATCGTGCACAATCTGGTCTCGAATGCGTTGAAGTTCACCCGCAAGGGCGGAGTCCGGCTCAGCTTCGCTCAGGATGAGGACACCGAAGAGCTGATCCTGCGGGTCCGTGACACGGGCTGCGGCATGACGGTCGATCAGCTCGAACGGGTCTTCATGCCGTTCACGCAGGCGGACGCCTCCACCTCGCGCGAATATGGCGGAACGGGGCTCGGCCTTTCGATCGTCAAGCGTCTGCTGGAAGTCATGAAGGGACGCATCGATGTGGAGAGCGAGCCTGATGTGGGCACGCTGTTCACCGTCTACCTGCCCTTCCGTCCGGTCGGCAGCGGGGATGCGGACGTCATCGTGAAGCCGTCCTGTGATTGTGCCGACACCCTGCCGCACGGGCTGAGAATTCTGGTGGTCGATGATTGCGAGACCAACCAGACCGTCGCGGCGGGCCTGTTGCGGGCCTGTGACGTCGAAGTGAGCCTGGCCGGTGACGCCCAGACGGCGCTCGACCTTTGTACAAAAGCCGACTTCGACCTGGTTCTGATGGATATCCGCATGCCGGGACGGGACGGCGTGGCGGTGCTGGGCGATCTGCAGACCGCCCGCAAGGCGGACGGTCGTGACATGCCGCCGGTGATCGCGATGACCGCCAATATCATGGCCCATCAGGTGGAAAGCTACATCGAGGCCGGCTTTGTGGATACGCTGGCCAAACCCCTGCGCCAGGATGTGCTGGTTCAGGCGGTGTCGGACGCCGTGTCGGAAGCGGGGCGGGGACTCAAGGCGTCGGCATCGGTGCGAACCGCCTAGGCCGAGGCTTCAGACAGATAGGCAAGGCGCAAGCCGCCCCAGTGCCTGCCGCCGATATGAATGGGGGCGCTGATGTCCTTCATCATCACGAAGCGGCCCGCGCCCATATCCCGACGATAGGTCTGAAGCAGGACAGGCTCGGTGTTCTGACCGGCGCGCAAACCGACGCGGTCATTGAAGATGCGCCGGTTCCTGCAATGGGCCGCATTCCAGTCCGGGTCATCGCCCTGGGGTCTGGAAAATTTCAGGTTATGGGTTGGAAGATACCCGTTCTGATCCACCGCCGCGCAGAACACGATATCGGGATGGCTCTCCGCCACGGCTTCCTGAATCGGGGGAAGCAGGCGGTCGGTGATCGGCGTGAACCGGGTCATGAATTGCTGGGGATTCGTTCCCTCGATCGGGCGGTACCGATCGTCAAAGAAGTCCTCCAGCTGCGCCTCTGCGTTTGCAATGGCTTCTGAAAAGGCCGTCTCGATCTTCGCACGGGCGTCCAGAAGCGTGCGAATGAAAGCGCTGTCGCGCGTTTGTGCGCCGGACATGGCGGCGCGCACGACCATGGCGTCGGCCTCGTCGACAGTGGTGCTGATCCGACTGGCGGATTGGTCGAGCGCTTCGCTCGAGCGGCTGACGACGCTGTTCAGGTCTCGCACCTTGCTGGTCAGATCCGCCGTGCGATCCTGAATGGCGCGCGCATCGCTCGCCGCGGCTGCGCTGGAGGCGGACATCCCCGAGACGGAGTCGGACATGCCGTGGACCAGGGCGCTCAGCTGCGTGGTGGATTCGCTGACCTGATCTCCGGCGCCCGCCGCGGTCCGCCCCAGATTGACCAGGGCGTCGCTTTCGCCGCGGATTTCCGTAAGAAGGCCCTGGATCGTGAGCGTCGCATTGGCGGTTTCGCCGGCCAGCGCCTTCACCTCGCCGGCGACCACGGCGAAGCCGCGGCCAGCCTCCCCGGCGCGTGCAGCCTCGATCGTGGCGTTCAGAGCCAGAAGATTGGTCTGGCTGGCGATGCGTTCGATGGCGTCGGACATGTCCCCGACCCGGTTGAGCGCATCCAGAAGAACCCTGACCTGATCCTGCATGGCGCTGACCGTCGAAACGAGCGTGGAGATGTCCTCTCCCGTGCGGTTCAGCGCGCCCTGCGCTTCAGCCATCGCGGATGCGGCGGAGCGGGCATGGGTCTCTGTCTCTTCCGTCACGGACAGGATAGATCGGCTCTGTCCCAGTGTTTGTTCGGCGTCCTGGCCCAGAGCCGCGAAGGCGTCTTTCAGCCCGAGAATGGCCTGGGAGGTTTCATCGATCAGGCCAGAGACATCGGCCATGGAGACGCCGAAGGCGGAGAGCGCATCTGAACGGGACGCCTCAGCGGGTTCAGACGTTTCTGGGCTTGCAAAAGAGTCGGCGGGGTCAGGTCGGGATGACATGCCGGTCCCCAAACGGATCGAATCTGTCGCTCAAGCTTCGGCGCGGATCGATTAACAAAACCTTCCGCATGCCGGGTTGGGCTATGCGACCTTCGTCGAAAGGGTGGGAAAGTGGGGGCTTCTGTTGCCAGGCGCCCCCGAGCCCCGCCTGACCTTGCTAGAGGTCAGGACTTAAGTGCGAGATACCCGCGCTGCTATGCAGCGAGAGCGACCTCTTCAGCATAGTTGTCGTTGGCAACTACTAAATATGGGCTGGTAACGAAGCCCATTCGGGCGAAAGCCACGTCTTTAGCCATCTGTCGATCCTATTCGGCCCCATGCTCGCCGCCCAACGTGCGGAAGAGGATTGGTGGAGCCGCCGGGATTCGCACCCGGGTCCAGCCTGGTTATTACACGCGCGTTTATCGCCATAGTCCGCCGAAGCGAACATCATGAATATAGGTGATGCGCCCACTGGGTTAAAGAGGGCGGGCGCATCACACTCCTGCCTCTCAAAGCCTATCCGCCGCCCGGAAGCGAGCTGCAGTCTGGCAGTACAGCCATATAATCCGCCAAGGGCGGCAGCCCCACCTCAGCACGCCGGGCATCAACCACGGCTTCCGGGTCTGCCAGCGGCGTTTGCAGACGCTGCTCGCCGTCGACGCATTCAAACTGTGAGCCATAGGGTTGAGGCGCGTTGTCCATGACGGCCAGTCGATCCGTCAGGAGGGCATAGTTGTCAGGCGCAATCTCTCCGCTCTCGGCCAGACGCGCAAACCGCACATGAACATCTCTCATGAAGTCGGGGTCATGAGTGGCGTGCTGGACGATCAGGAATGCGTTATTGTCCGCTTCCTCGCCATAATCCGAACGCGTGAACCAGTCGATCTGAGACAGCCGGTCTTTGAGCCAGTTCGCGTTTTCGCGATCAATGCCGTTCATGTGTCGCATCAGACGCAGCCAGGTCAGCGTGGCCTCATTCGGCCCTGCGCCTGGCGTCTCGAGCATCTCAAGCATCAGAAAGCGGACACGCTGATCCCGCGCCGTGCGCTGTTGCAGGATCTCCAGCGTCGCCTCGGGGGCAAGGGCTCTGAGCTCGGCTTCGAGCGCTCGATCCTCCTCAAGATAGGCGTCAAACAGGGCATCCGCCGTCGGCGGGCCATCCGCTCCTGGATCCGCGCGTGCTGAACATGCGCCGACAAGCACTGACAATCCGATCAGCATGGCGAGCGACAAGCGTGAAAACGACCTCATTTCGACCTCCAAATTTAATCTGAAAAAGACAATACCTCGAAATACAAGGTATTCAAGTTTTCGATTTAAATGCTATTCGGGACGGGGACTGACACGGGATGAACCAACCGCCATGACAGACAGTGAGGCCAAGCTGGACCGGCAAATGCGCAAGGGGTTGCTGGGTCTGGCGGCCCTGTCTGCGCTCGCGGGTTCGCCGCAGCACGGCTATGCCCTCGCGCAATCGCTTCATGCCGTTTTCGGCGCCTCGATACCTGAGGGCACGCTCTACCCTCTGCTGTCGGGGTTTGAGGCGGAGGGGTGGGTCGGAACCGAATGGGATACCTCACGGCCCGGACCCGCCCGCAAGGTCTACAAGATCACGGAGACTGGCCGGGAGGCGCTACAGCGTCTCGGGACGCGCTTCGCACACTTGGCCGACGCCATTCAGGAGGGATTTTGATGAACCTTGTCAGAGTTCAGGACCTTGCTGACAAAGCAGCGCGTGTTCATGCACGGGACTGGTTTGATCGCTTCGCAAAAGCCTATGTCGGAGACGCAGTGGCGCGCGACAATGCCCGAGATCAGCTCGAGAGCCATCTGATCGAGGCGCTGGAGTCGGACCCGCAAGCCAGTGTTCAGCGTGTGGATGAAGCCCTTGCGCGTTTGGGCGTGCCCGAAGAGATCGCGGCTGAATGGAGCGAAGCGCCTCTTGAAGCGCCGTCCGGGGGCGTCCGCAGAAAGGTGGTCCGTTTTGCGGCCAGTCTGGCGCGCGGAGCATCCGGAATTCTGGCCATGCTGATGCTGGCGGCCGCTCTGGCGCGCATGAGCGATCCGCAGTCCGTGGGGGTGTTCAGGCTCTCTGACGGCGTCTGGCTTCTCGGCACGGCCAACAACCAGAATGTCGAGCAGGACGTGTTGGGCGCTTGGACGATTCCGGTCGCCCTGGCCCTGGCGCTGGCCCTCATGATGGGGGCCAGCGCCGGTCTGGGCCTCTGGAGCGCCATTATGTCATGGCGCAAAAAACGAGGCGTCAGCCCATCTTCATGATGAAGGCGTTGAGCTTGTTGCCGTCGAGATCGCGGAAATAGGCGGCGTAGAACTGGTCGCCGCGCCAACCCGGCTCGCCTTCACAGGTTCCGCCCAGCTCAAGCGCGGTCTTGTAGATCTCGTCCACATGCGCCTCGTCCCGGGCCGCCAGAGCCACCATGACGCCATTGCCAACCGTGGCGGGCTCGCCATTGAAGGGCTTGGTCAGGCCTATCCCGGCGCCGCCATCTGGCTTGCCCCAGGCGATGAAATTGCCCGGATCCTCCATCATGCGCGGCGTATCCAGCAGCGCTGCAATGCGGTCATAGAAGACCGCGCTTTTCTCAAGATCATTTGTCCCGATCGTCACATAGCCAATCATGGTGCGTTCCCCATTTGTTCGATGGTGGAGGGAACCACGCGCCCGTTCGTTCGGCAAGTTAATTCGCATGCTCATGCATGGAAAAAACGCGGCTATCCCCTGAAGCCGCGCAGTCTCAGGGCGTTGGCCAGCACGCAGACGCTGGACGCGGCCATGGCGGCGGCGGCGAAGATGGGGGAGAGCGACCAGCCGAAGACAGGGGTGAAAACGCCTGCCGCCAGCGGGATCAGCAGCGCATTGTAACCGAAGGCCCAGACCAGGTTCTGCTTGATGTTGTTCAGCGTTGCGCGGCTCAGGCCCAAGGCGACCGCCACCGCGGCCGGATCATCGCGCATCAGGACGACGTCCGCGCTTTCAAGCGCAATGTCCGAGCCTGAGCCCATGGCTATGCCCACATCCGCCTCGGCCAGCGCGGCGGCGTCATTGATGCCGTCTCCGACGAAGGCGACCGGGCCATAGGCTTTGCGCAGTGAGGCGACAGCCTGATACTTCTCATCCGGCGGGGTCTCGGCCCGGACATCCTCGACGCCCAGCGCCTGACCGACAGCGCGCGCCGGCGCATCGGCGTCGCCCGTGATCATGGCCAGGGTCAGGCCGTGTTCACGCAGGCTGTTCAGCGCATCGAACGCGCCCTTTCGGATCGGGTCGGAGACGCCGAAAGCGGCCTGAAGGCTCTGGCCGCGAGCCAGGACAATCACGGTCACTCCGTGTTCATCGAGCGCGGTGATCGCGTCGGCGAGCGGGTCAAGCTCGACGCCAAGCCGGCGCATGAAGCGTTTGGAGCCCAGGTAGACGGGCTCGCCATCCAGCTCCGCCTTGACCCCGTAGCCGGATTCCGCGGTCCAGTTCTCGAGCGTGGGCAGTGAAAGGGATTTCTCTTCGGCGGCGCCCAGAATGGCGCGCGCAATCGGGTGTTCACTGGTGCGTTCCAGAGCGGCGGCGAGGGATAGCGCCGCCTCTTCGTTCACGGTCTCGATCGTATGAATCGCGGTCAACGCGGGCTTGCCCTCGGTCAGGGTGCCGGTCTTGTCGAACGCCGCCACGCGCACATCGGACAGGCCTTGCAGCGCCTCACCCTGGCGGAACAGAACGCCCAGCTCTGCGCCGCGTCCTGCGCCCACCATGATGGAGGTGGGGGTGGCGAGCCCCATGGCGCAGGGACAGGCGATGATCAGAACGGCGACGGCCTTGACCAGCGCTTCGCTCAGACCTGCTTCGGGCGCCAGCGTCAGCCAGGCGAAGAAGGTGACGAGCGCGATGGCGATGACGGCGGGCACGAAATATCCCGTCACGCGATCCACCAGGGACTGGATGGGCAGTTTGGCGCCCTGAGCCTGCTCCACCATGGCGATGATCTGGCTGAGCACCGTATCCGCGCCAGTCCGGCCGGTGCGGATGACAAGGGCGCCTTCGGCGTTCATCGACCCGCCGACCACCGCATCACCCTTGGATTTATGAACCGGGATAGGTTCGCCGGTCAGCATGGATTCGTCCACATAGGACTGGCCGCTTTCCACTTCGCCATCCACGGGCAGACGTTCGCCGGGGCGCACATGGACAAGATCGCCGGGCGCCACCTCATCCAGGGACAGCTCGACAGTCGATCCGTCCCGATCCACGCGAGCGGTTTGCGGGCGCAGGCCGATCAGCTTCCTGATCGCAGCGCTGGTGCGGCCCTTGGCGCGCGCCTCCATGTACCGGCCTGCAAGGATCAGCGTCGTGATCATCGCGGCGGCTTCGAAATAGACATGGCGCGCATCGACCGGGAACAGCTCCGGCGCCAGCAGGACAAGCGTGGAATAGGCCCACGCGGCGCCAGCGCCCAGTGCGACGAGCGAGTTCATTTCGGGCGCCCGGCGCAACAGCGCCTGGCCGCCAAGCGTGAAGAACCGACGCCCGGGGAAGGCGAGCACCAGAGAGGTCAGCACGAACTGGATCGACCAGCTCAAGGTCTGTCCCAGCGTGGACATGATGAGATGATGGAAGCCGGGGATCATGTGCCCGCCCATCTCCAGCACGAAGACCGGCAGCGTCAGCAGAACGGCTAGGATGAGCTGACGCTTTAGATCAGCTTGTGCTGCGGCTTTTTCCGCTTCCTCGCGGGCGGCGCGATCGGGGGCCGGATCATAGCGCTCGGCCTTGAAGCCGACGCTCTCGACCGCCGCGATCAGTTCGGCTTCATCCAGATGGTCGCCCATTATCTGGGCGCGGGAGGTGGCGAAGTTCACATTGGCCCGCTCGACGCCTTCGGCCTTGGCCAGAGCCGTCTCCACCTTTCGCACGCAGCCTGCGCAGCTGAGGCCGGAGAGAGACAGGGTGAGAGCGGAAGGGGAGGGTGTCTGGGTCATGCCGATCAGATCGTTGCTCGCGGCATCCAATGCAAGTGCTTCAAGATGAAGACCGGCTGCGGTTTATCCGCGCAAGAGCGCGGCCCGGCCTGTCAGCGCGGCCTTTATCGAATCATCAGCCGGGTTAGACTTCGACCCGACCCCGGACCGAAGGAGATCGCCATGGTGCTCGCAGACACGCCCAAGCCTTATCTCGGCTCTCCGATCGAGCGCGCTTATCTCGATCTCCTGCACGAGATCATGGAAACGGGCGAGGACCAGACCGACCGCACCGGCACTGGCACGCGTGGCGTGTTCGGGCGTCAGATCCGCTGTGATCTCAGCGACGGCTTTCCGCTCCTGACCACCAAGAAGGTGCATTTCAAGTCCATTGCGGTGGAGCTTCTGTGGTTCATCAAGGGCATCACCAACGTCAAATGGCTGCAGGAGCGCGGCGTCTCGATCTGGGATGAATGGGCGGACGAAAATGGTGAGCTCGGCCCGGTCTACGGCAAGCAATGGCGCCGCTGGGAAGGCCCGGATGGGCGTGAGATCGACCAGCTGGCCGGTCTGATCGATCAGATCAGGCAAAGCCCGGACAGCCGCCGCCACATCATCAGCGCCTGGAACCCCGCCGACGTGCCCTCCATGGCGCTGCCGCCCTGCCATACGCTGTTCCAGTTCAAGGTGCTGGGCGGGCGCCTGCACCTGCAGCTCTATCAGCGCAGCGCGGACATGTTCCTGGGCGTGCCGTTCAATATCGCAAGCTACGCTCTGCTGCTCGCCATGGTCGCGCAGGCGACCGGCTATGAGCCGGGCGAGTATGTGCATACCTTCGGCGACGCCCACATCTATTCAAACCATTTCGATCAGGTGCGCGAACAGCTCTCGCGCGATCCGCGTCCTCTGCCGACGCTGAAGCTCAACCCAGAGATTACCGACCTCTTCGCCTTTGAGTACGAGGACATCACGCTCGAAGGCTACGACCCTCACGCGCGCATCTCGGCGCCGGTAGCGGTGTAGGCATGACCCACATCAAGCTCGCAATTGTGGTCGCGGTTGCAAAGAACGGCGTTATTGGCCGGGACGGCGATCTGCCCTGGCGCATCCCGTCCGACCTCAGGCGCTTCAAGCAAGTCACGCTGGGCAAGCCGGTCGTCATGGGGCGCAAGACCTGGGACAGCCTGCCGCGCAAGCCCCTGCCGGGGCGAGCAAACTTCGTCATCAGCCGGTCTGTGACGGCCGCAGCGGGCGCTTATGTCTTCGCCGATGTTGAGGCCTGTCTTGAGGAAGCGCGCGGCGCGGCGGTCGAGGCGGGGGTGGATGAGGTCTGCCTGATCGGCGGGGCGCAGCTCTACGCCGATCTGTTGCCGAAGGTGGACCGGATCTATCTCACCGAGGTGGATCTCGAGCCTGAGGGCGATGCAGGCTTTCCCGATCTGTCGCCCGAAGAGTGGCGTGAGGTGAGTGCGGAGTCGGTCGAGGCGGCTGAAGGCGATGATGCGGGCTTTACGCTACGGGTGCTGGATCGCGTCCGGGCGTCATAGCGCAGCATCCCGATACCGGTTTTACTTGAACCGAAGGCGCGGACCCGCCAAATACTCATATACCGAATAAAACACGAAACCTTATAACCAGCGGGGAGATTCATGCCCTGGAACGACAATGCAGGCGGCGGCGGCCCTTGGGGCTCCGGCGGCGGCGGTCAGAATAACAACAACCCCTGGGGGCGCGGCCCCAACGGTCCGGGCCGCGGCCCGAACGGCGGGGGTCAGGAACCTGATCTTGAGGAACTGGTGCGCCGGTTCCAGCAATGGCTGGGCGGCAAGGGTCCGCGCGGCGGCGGTCGCGGGGGTTCCGGCAAGGGCGGATCCGGTGGCGGCGTGGTCGGCGTCGTGGGCGCCCTCATCGTCGTGGGCGTTATCACCGCAGCCTCGGTCTATCAGGTCGGTCCTGGTGAAGCGGGCGTGGTTCAGCGCTTTGGCGAATATGTCCGCACCACCGGCGCGGGCCTTCGTGTGAAGTTGCCCTATCCGATCGAGACTGTTGAGACGGTGAATGTCACCGAAATCCGCTCGATCACGATCGGAACCACGCCGCAGGAAGCCCTGATGGTCACCCGCGACGAGAACATCGTGGATCTGTCCTTCACGGTGCAGTGGCAGGTCGATCCGACCCGCGTGCGTGATTACGTCTTCAATGTCCGTGACCAGCGCGCGATGGTTCAGGCCGTCTCGGAAAGCGCCATGCGCGAAGTGGTCGGCACCTCGGATCTGCAGCCGATCATCGGTACGGGCCGGGGCGAGGTCGCTCAGCGCGCCGAAGAGATCATTCAGGACACGCTCGATCTTTACGAAGCCGGCATCCAGGTGGTGGGTCTGCAATTGCAGGAATCCGCGCCGCCGGAAGATGTGATCGCCGCCTTCCAGGACGTCATCAGCGCCGAACAGGATGCTGAAGCGAACGCCCTGCAGGCCACCGCCTACGCCAACCGCATCGTGCCTGAAGCCCGCGGTGACGCCGTGCGCCTTCTGGAAGAAGCACGCGGTTATCGCGATCAGGTGGTCGCCGAGGCGCAAGGTCAGGCTGATCGCTTCAATGCGATCTATGACGAATACGCCCAGGCGCCGGATGTCACCCGCGAGCGGATGTATCTGGAGACCATGGAACGGGTGCTCGGTCGTTCGGAGCTGCTGATCCTCGATCAGAACGGCAACGGGGCGGTGCCCTATCTGCCGCTCGATCAGCTCGGTCGCAATCGGGGCGACGCCAATCGCGCCGCAGGTTCGGGTCAGGGAGGCTAAGCCATGAGATTTCTCACGATCGCCTTTGGCGTCATTCTGGTCGCAGTCCTGATCGCCGCGGCCACCGCCACCTATACCGTCAACGAACGCCGCTCCGTGCTGGTGCTGCGCTTTGGTGATCCGGTCCGGGTCATCAACGAGATCGGCGACGATGAAGCCGGCCTTCACTTCAAGCTGCCCTGGGAAGAGGTGCTGCAGTTCGATCGCCGCAATGTCGAGTTCGACATGCGTCCGCAACAGCTGCAGGCCGGCGACCAGGAACGTCTCGAAGTGGACGCCTTCCTGCGCTATCGGATCGTCAATCCGCTGCGCTATTACCAGACTGTGCGCAATGAGGCGGGCGCCAATGCCCGTCTGGGTTCGATCATGGAAGACGCGCTGCGCGCCGTGGTCGGCTCGATTTCCTCTCAGGACGTCATCTCCGGCCAGCGCGCCGAGCTGATGGACCGGGTGGAGCGGTCCGTGGACGCCGCGGTGACCCGCGCCGATCTCGGCATCGAGGTCATCGATGTGCGCATCCTGCGCGCCGACCTTCCCAATGAGGTCGAGGAGCGGGTCTTCCAGCGCATGCGCTCGGAGCGTCAGCAGGAAGCAGCCCGCATCCGCGCTGAAGGTGAGGAACGCGCCCGTCAGATCCGCGCCTCTGCGGATCGCGAACAGACGGTCATCCTGGCGAACGCCCGCGCTGATGCGGACCGTATCCGCGGTGAAGGCGACGCCCAGCGGAACGCCATCTATGCGGCGGCCTATGGCCGGGATGCGGAATTCTTCCGCTTCTATCGCTCGATGATCGCCTATGAGACGGCTCTGCGTGACGGCACGCCCATCGTGGTGGCGCCCGATAGCGCCTTCTTTGACTATTTCGGCTCCCAGGACGGTCGTTAACGACCTGTTGAGAGTTGAATTCAGGGATCGGCCGGGCGCAAAACGCCCGGCCGTTTCACTTTTTGGGCTTCAATGTCAGGTCTGCGCTTGGCGGCGTGGGGGCGGCGCCGTTAAGAGTTGTGGCCAGATACAAGGGACTTCTGACCACGGGGAAATGTTCATGCGCGTGCTTGCCGCTGCGATCTTTGCTCTGGGCCTGGCGCTGGCGTCGGCGGCGATGGCTGCAGCGCAGCCCAATGACGGCTTTGCGGATCTCAATGACCGCTTGAGCCCGGCCGTGGTCAATATCGCCACCGCCCAGCGTGTGGGCGGCGAAGAAGGCTCGCCCCTGTTTGCGCCGGGCACCCCGCTTGAGCGCTATAACGACCTGTCGGGCAATCGGCTGCGCATGCAGCGTTCGCTGGGGTCGGGCTTCATCATTGATGCAGACGGCAT
Source organism: Oceanicaulis sp. UBA6590 (assembly GCF_002433705.1). NCBI lineage: Bacteria > Pseudomonadati > Pseudomonadota > Alphaproteobacteria > Maricaulales > Maricaulaceae > Oceanicaulis > Oceanicaulis sp. UBA6590. Next base: position 126,925 of record NZ_DJIQ01000062.1, on the reverse strand, counting down.
CGTCATCACCAATCACCACGTCATCGCCGGTGCGGACGAGGTGGAGGTCGTCCTGCAGAACGGTCTGGTGCTGGACGCCCGGATCGTGGGCAGCGATCCGGCGACGGATATCGCGGTCCTGCGCGTTGACCCGGAACAACCGCTGCCCGTCGTGCAGTTCGGCGACAGTGAGCGCGCGCGCGTTGGCGAATGGGTGGTTGCGATCGGCAACCCGTTCGGTCTGGGCGGGTCATTGACTGCCGGCGTGATCTCGGCGCGCGGGCGCGAGATCGGCGGCGCCTATGACGATTACCTGCAGACCGATGTCGCCATCAACCGCGGCAATTCCGGCGGTCCGCTGTTCAACATGGACGGCGATGTGATTGGCGTGAACACGGCGATCTTCTCGCCCACCGGCACGTCTGTGGGCATCTCCTTCTCCGTGCCGAGCGCCATCGCCGTGCCGGTCATTGATCAGCTGATCGAGTATGGCGAGACGCGCCGCGGCTGGATCGGCGTCAATGTGCTCGAAGTGACCCGCGACATGGCCCAGGCCATGGGCCTGAACGAGCCGCGCGGCGCGCTTCTGACACGCATTGATCCTGAAGGCCCTGCAGCGGACAGCGGATTGGAGGAAGGCGACGTCATACTCGCCTTTGACGGGCGTCCTGTCGCCGATGACCGTGTCCTGCCGCGCATCGTGGCCGAAACCGAACCGGGATCGCGTGTGGATGTGGAAGTGTTCCGCCGCGGAGAAGCCCTGACCCTGCCGTTGAATGTGGAGCGGCTGGAGGAAGACAATCGCCCTACACCGCCCGCCGGCGCCGAGCTGGATGAGGACAGCGCCGCGGCGGCGATCGAGGGTGATCTCTTCGGCATGACGCTGGAGCCCATCTCTGACGCCCTTCGCCGCCGTTATCGCATTCCCACTGACGCCAGCGGGCTCGTGGTCACCGAAGTTGATCCCAACAGCGATGCAGCAGGCAAGGTGCGTCCGGGCGATGTGGTCGAGGAGATTGCCTGGACCCGGGTTGAAGGTCTTGCCCAGGCGCGCGAGCTGGCGGCCCGCGCCGGCGCAGACGGCGCGCCTGTGCTGTTCAGCCTGAACCGTCAGGGGCAGTACGTGCTTGAAACCCTGCGCCGCTAGAGCGTCCTAGTGAGGTCCAAGCCTGATATCCTGTTCCTCGCCGGGCCGACGGCGTCCGGCAAGAGCGCCTTGTCCCTGCATGCGGCGCGGGCGCTCGATGGCGAAGTCATCAATGCGGATTCCATGCAGGTCTATGACGGGCTGGGGGTGATCACCGCGCGTCCCGAATCTCATGAGATGGGTGGAGTTCCTCATCACCTCTTCGGCGTCATCGATCCATCAGAGCGCTGCTCGGTCGGGCGCTGGGCGAAGCTGGCGCTCGAAGCCATCAGCGATGTCACCGGTCGGGGCAAGCGCGCGATACTGGTGGGCGGAACAGGGTTGTATTTCAAGGCGCTGGTCGACGGGCTCGCACCGACGCCAGACGTCCCGGAGGCCGTCATATCGGAGGTCAATGCGCTCTATGCGGGCGGCGGTCTGGACGCGCTGCGTGAAGCGGCGCACGCGCTCGACCCGGTCGGCGCGGCCCGGATCGAGGCAGGCGATCGCCAGCGCCTGATGCGTCTGATCGCCGTAGCCAGGACCAGCGGTCGCCCGCTGTCGGAGATCCAGGCCGAGACGCGTCCTCTGATCGAGCCGGACCGCGCTGTGGGCGTGGTGATCGCTCCGGACCGGGACGGGCTGTATGGCCGGATCGAAGCCCGTTTTGACCAGATGGTGTCGCATGGCGCACTGGAGGAAGCCCGCGCCATCGCCGAGCGGCGGCTGGCGGCGGATTTGCCCGCCATGAAGGCGGTCGGCTTGCCGCCCCTGATCGCCCATGTCCAGGGACGGCTCGACCTTGACGAAGCCATTGCGCTCGCCAAGCGTGATACGCGCCGATACGCCAAGCGCCAGTTCACCTGGTTCTCCAATCAGCATCCGGACTGGGTGCGGGTAAACTCGCTTGATCCTGTGACGGCCAGGGCCGAGCTGGACCAGATTCTTCTGACGCCTTTCTTCGGAGCCGCATGATGGCTGAACCGCTTTACCAGAACGATCTCGATCTCGGGCCGCTCAAGACCGAGACCATCGCGATCATCGGCTATGGCAATCATGGCCGCGCCCATGCGCTCAATCTTCGCGATATGGGGGCGGAGAGAGTCCTGATCGCGCTGCGGGAGGGCTCGCCGTCACGCGCAAAGGCGGAAGCGGACGGGTTTGACGTCGTGTCCATGGCCGAGGCGGCCCGGCGCGCCGACATGCTGTCGCTTCTGGCGGCGGATGAAGCTCATGGCGAGATCTGGCGCGAGCATATCGCCCCGTACTATCGCCCGGGCATGACGCTGCTGCTGTGCCACGGCTTTTCCATTGAATACGGCGTGATCGAACCGGCGGACGACATCGATGTGGTGTTGGCGGCCGCCAAGGGACCGGGCGGGGCGGTGCGTTCGAGCTTTGAGAAGGGCGGCTCGCTGATTGGTTTCTGGGCCGTGCACCAGGACGTCACAGGCAAGGCCGAGGCCCGGGCGAAAGCCTATCTGGGCGGGCTCGGCTGCGGACGCGCGGGCGTCTATACGACCACGTTCGGCGAGGAAGCGCTGGCCGACATTCTGGGCGAGCAGGCGGTGCTTGTGGGCGGCGTTTGCGCCCTGGCGCGCGAGGGCTATGAACAGCTTGTCGCCGCCGGGATCAGTCCGATCATGGCCTATATCGATACCGTACACGAGATCAAATACATCGCCGATCTGATCCAGTCCCGCGGCATTGCAGGCATGTATGAGGCCATTTCGGATACCGCCGAATTTGGCGCGCATGAGGTGGAAGGCCCGATCCGTGAAGCCGTGCGCCCGGTGTTTGAAGCCATCGTCAAGGACGTCACCGCGGGCGATTTCGCCCGACGCTGGGTGGCGGACTACGAACAGGGGCGGGCCGGGCTGAAGGCCATGCGCGACAAGGCGTCAGAGCATCCGCTGGAAGACACGGGCAGGCTTATCCGCCGGTCGTCCAGCTTCGGAGACTGAGGGTCTTAAGCGAAATCATTGCGGCGCCCGATTGCCTGCGGTGTAAAAAGGCGTATGCGTACCGCCGCCTCGCGCCGGATGGATGACTGTCCGGGGGCGAGGGGCCCCTGTTGCCGGATATGACCGCCATGAACCCCCTTGTTCGCTTCTTCACCCGGATGGACGCCCGCGCCGCCCGCGCGATCTATATCTCGCTGGGTCTGTTTGCGCTGGTGCTCGCCATCTTTCTCACGGGCAAGTTCGTGCTCGATATCGAGCCGGGCCAGATCGGGACCTGGTTCGAGAGCGCGGCGGACCAGTGGTACGCCCTGCCGGCGACCATTCTGATCTTCACCGTTCTGGCCTTTGTCGGCGCGCCGCAATTCGCGCTCATCGGCGCGGCCGTGTTCGCCTTCGGTCCGGTGATGGGGTTCGCCTATTCGTGGATCGCGACGATCTGTTCGGCGACCGTGACCTTCTATGCAGGCCGTCTCGCAGGGGCTGACGCCGTTCGCCGGTATGGCGGCCAGACCGTCAATCGCATCTCCGAGTTTGTCGGCCGCAACGGCTTTTTCGCCTCCATGATCGTGCGAATCGTTCCGAGCGCGCCCTTCATCGTGGTCAATATGGCGGCCGGTGTTTCGCGTATGAGCTATTTTGCATTCATCGGCGGACTGGCGGTGGGGGTCCTGCCCAAAACCGCGCTTGTGGTGTTTGCAGGCGGAGGGCTGATGTCGCTTCTGTCCGGGGGCGGATGGCCCGCAATCCTTGCGCTCATAGGGATTGTCGCGGTCTGGATCGTGTTCATGCTGATGGCGCGCCGCTGGCTGCGCGGGCCAGCAACAGAGTTGAAAAATCCCGTGGAAGACTCAACCGGCGCTGAAGCTGAGGCGGGTGAGCGGCTTGCAATCAGTGACGCGCCATCGCACAAGGAGTCATGATACTTGCCCTAGCGCGGCGACTCGCCTGCTGCGCCTGACAGACAAAGAGGCAGAGAATGTTCTCCAGCGTGTTCGGTCTCCTTTCCGCGGATATCGCCATCGATTTGGGGACGGCGAACACACTGGTCTACGTCAAAGGCCGTGGCGTCGTTCTGAACGAGCCCTCTGTCGTGGCCTACAAGGTCGACAAGGGCCGCAAGCACGTGCAGGCCGTCGGCGCCGAAGCCAAACTCATGCTGGGCAAGACTCCGGGCAATGTGGAAGCCATCCGGCCCATGCGCGACGGCGTGATCGCCGACTTCGACGTGGCCGAGGAAATGATCAAGCACTTCATTCGGAAGGTGCATAATCGTCAGACCTTCGTTAGCCCGCAGGTCGTGATCTGCGTGCCGTCCGGCGCCACCGCCGTGGAGCGCCGCGCCATTCACGAGAGCGCCGTTGGCGCGGGCGCCCGCAAGGTTTACCTGATCGACGAACCGATGGCGGCCGCCGTGGGCGCGGGCCTGCCGATCGACGAGCCGACCGGCTCCATGATCGTCGATATTGGCGGCGGCACCACCGAGGTGGCCGTGATGTCGCTGTCGGGTATTGTCTATTCGCGCTCGGTGCGCGTCGGCGGCGACAAGATGGACGAAGCCATCATCAACTATATCCGTCGTTCGGCGAACCTTCTGATCGGTGAAACCTCCGGTGAGCGGATCAAGAAGGAAATCGGCTCCGCGACCCCGCCGCAGAAAGGCGAGGGCCTGACGCTGGACATCAAGGGCCGTGACCTCATGAACGGCGTGCCGCGCGAGATCGTGGTGACCGAGGCGATGATCGCCGACGCCCTGTCCGAGCCGGTCGAGCAGATCGTGGAAGCGGTCAAGCAGGCGCTGGAAGCGACCCCGCCGGAACTGGCGGCGGACATCGTGGACAAGGGCATCGTGCTGACCGGCGGCGGCGCCCTGCTGCGCAATCTCGACACCGAACTGCGTGATCGGACCGGCCTGCCGGTGAGCCTGGCGGACGAGCCGCTCTCCTGCGTTGTGCTGGGTTGCGGCAAGGCGGTCGAGAATCTGCGCCTGTGGCGCCCGATCCTCGCGGAAGCGGTTTAACCGGGACAGGCGAGCCTGTGAGGGGGGACTTCCAGCTTGGCTCAGAGGCGGAGTTCCAGACGGCGAAATGATGAGGGCGTGCGGTTTCCCACGCTGCTCTTCATCGTTTGCATCTTTGTCAGCTGCATTCTGATTTATCTGGATCGTCCCGAGAGTCGGCCCCAGGCTCTGACCGGTCTGCGTGCGGGCTTCAATGATCTCGCCACGCCGGTTCTTGATCTCAGCGTGCGGCCTTTCCGGGGATTCGCCAATATCGGTCCGTGGTGGAAACGCCAGTTCGAACTGGCGGAAGAGAACCGCGCCCTGCGCATGCAGGCGGCTGAAATGCGGGCCTGGCGCGACGCCGCGCTCTCGCTGCAGGAACGCAATGCGCGCTATCGTGAAGCCCTCAATCTGCAGGCGGACGCCGCCGAGGACCGGATCAGCGCCTGGACCGTGGCCGATCGCTCCAACGCTTTCGTGCGCTCACGCCTGATCGACGCCGGCTATGATGACGGCGTTCGTCCGGGCTATCCGGCGGTGAATGTCTATGGCCTTGTGGGCCGGACCGTGGAAGTGGGCCGCAGCTCGACCCGCGTTCTGCTTCTGACGGACATCAATTCCCGCGTGGCGGTGATGGCGGACCGCTCGAACGCCCGTGCGCTTCTCGTGGGCGACAACACCGAGTTTCCGCGTCTGGAGTATCTGGGCGCCGAGCCGGACCTGCAGGAAGGCGATCGCATCGTCACTTCGGGCGACGACAATGTCATGCCTCGAGGCGTGCCGGTGGGGCAGGCGGTCCGGGATCGGGATGGGCGCTGGCGCGTGGCGTTGTTCAGCCGCACCGCGCCCATCGATCTGATCTGGATCTGGCCGTTCGAGCCGGTCCAGGCGCCGGAAGCCGATCCGGTTCCTGAAGACCTGTTCCAGGAGGGGGCGAACTGATGCGGCCTTCGGTTGAACGTGGCAATGGCGGCGCCGATCTGGTCATGTTCATCGTGACCATGCTGATCGCCTTGATCCTGCACGCCCTGCCCAGTCGTCTGGGCAGCGGTCCCGATCTGGCCCCGGCCTTCCCGCTGATCGCGCTATTCATCTGGTCGGTCAGGCAGCCCTGGTTCATTTCACCGCCTGTCCTGCTTCTGGTCGGCGTCGCACAGGATCTGCTGGCGGGCGCGCCCATGGGCGTCTGGGCCCTGTCTTTCCTCGTGGCCTTCAGCGTACTGCGCCTGCGAGAAACGGACGGCGCCGGTGAAGTCGGCCCGCTTGCGCTCCGCTTCACCCTGACCGCCTGCGCGGCTTTCGGCGTGGCCTGGGGGGCGGGGTCCTTCGCGATTGGCGCCCCTGTGGCGCCAGGACCGTTGATTACTGAAGCGGTTCTGACCATCCTTCTGTTTCCGATCTTCGCCTGGCTGTTCGCCCGGCGGAAGGAACGCAGCACCTTCTCCTAACGCAGCAGACCCGAGAAAGAGCGCGCATGCGTCGCGACAAGCAGGAAGCCCAGGCCCAGTTCAACCGTCGCTCGCTTCTGTTGTCGGGCCTCGGGGCGGGCGCGTTCGCCGCGCTGGGCGCGCGCATGTACGGGCTGCAGGTGCTCGAGCAGGACGCCTATCGCCTGCTGTCGGAACAGAACCAGTTCAATTTCCGACTTCAGCCGCCTGCGCGCGGACGGCTTCTCGACCGGTTCGGTGAACCGCTGGCGGAAAACCGGGAGAGCTACCGGCTGATGATCGTGCGTGATCAGGCCGGCGATCCACGCGCGGCGCTGGAGCGCCTGTCGCGCTACATGCCTTTGAGCGAAACCCGCATTGACCGCATATTGCGCGCCGTGGCGCGCACCTCGCGCTTCACGCCGGTCACCGTGGCCGAGGATCTCGATTGGGAGACCTTCGCGCGCATCAACCTGCATCTGCCGGATCTGCCGGGCATCACGCCGGATGTGGGCGAGGTGCGCACCTATCCGCGCCCCTATGACTTCGCCCATGTGACGGGCTATGTGCAGGCCGCGCCGCCGGAAGCGGCCAATGATGATCCGCTCCTGCTGCACCCGGGCTTCCGCATTGGCCGGACCGGCGCCGAGCTGCAACATGAGGACGAGCTGCGGGGCTCGGCCGGCCAGCTGAAGGTGGAGGTGAACGCCACCGGCCGGGTCATGCGCGAGATACCCGAGCAGTCCATTCCGTCCTTGCCGGGCCGCGACGTCACGCTGACGCTCGACGCCCGCGCGCAACGCACCGCCATGGAAGCGCTGGGCGATCAGAGCGGAGCGGCGATCGGCCTGGATGTGATCACGGGAGAAATCCTGGTGCTCGCCTCAACGCCCAGCTTTGATCCCAATGCCTTCGTGCTGGGCATTGGCCAGGACGCCTTCGCCTCGCTCAACAACAATCCCTACCGCCCCCTGTTCAACAAGGCGACGACGGGGCTGTACGCGCCAGCGTCCACCGTGAAGGTGATGTCGTCCCTGGCCGCGCTCGAGCATGGCGTGGTGGATCCTGAAGAGACCATCTATTGCGGCGGTCACACACGACTGGGCAATCGCGACTTCCACTGCTGGCGTCGGCAGGGCCATGGCCGGGTCAATATGCATGAAGCCGTGAAGGGCTCATGCGATGTGTATTTCTACGAAATGGCCAACCGGCTGGGCATAGAGCGCTATAACGAGATGCTCGAAAGCTGCGGTCTGGGTCAGTTCTTCGACATTGGTCTGCCCTATCCGCGACGCGCGGAAGGGCTAGTGCCCGGCCCGGCCTGGAAACGGGCGCGCCGCAATGAACCCTGGACGACCGGGGACACCTTCAATGTGGGCATCGGTCAGGGCGCGTTGCTGAGTTCGCCGCTGCAACTGGCGGTGATGACGGCGCGCATCGCCACGGGACGTCGTGTCATCCCGACATTGTCGCCGGTGTCCGGTGCGTCGCCTGAATTTGAATCCATGGGATGGACGGCGGAACACCTGTCCGAGGTGAATCGCGCCATGTCCGGCGTCGTCAATGAGCCGGGCGGCTCCGCCTACTGGCCGCTGCAGACCCGGGGCATCGACCTTGAGGGCATACAGATGGCGGGCAAGACCGGCACCTCCCAGGTCTATTCCATCAGCGCCGAGGAGCGCGCCGCTGGCTTGCGGGATCAGGAAGACCTGCCGTGGCGATTGCGCAATCACGGCCTGTTTGTTTGCTATGCGCCGGTCGCCGCGCCGCGCTACGCCGTCACGGTGGTGCTCGAGCATGGCATTGGCGGCACGCGCGCCGCTGTCCCCGCTCAGGCCATTCTGCGCGATCTGGTGCGTCGCGATCCGTCAAACACCCGGCCGGACATGTATGCGTCCGCAGCCCGTCCCGTGACGGAGGGCTAGGACATGGGCGTTTTCACCCAGTCCGCGCCGCGCGGTTTCCGGGGCAAGCTGTTCGAGATCAACTGGGCCTTTGTCCTCCTGATCCTGCTGGTCGGCCTCATCGGCGTCGGCATGCTGTATTCCGTCGAGGGCGGGGCATGGAATCCTTACGCCTCCCGCCACGCCCTGAGGCTGGGGGTCGGCCTGATCGCCATGGTGGTGATCGCGCTGTTTCCGCCGCGGTTCTGGATGGGAATCGCCTATCCCGCCTTTCTGGGCGCGCTGGTCCTGCTGATCGGTGTGGAGCTGATCGGCACCACCGCCATGGGCGCGCAGCGCTGGATCGATATCGGTCCGATCCGCATGCAGCCCTCGGAGATCATGAAGATCGCCCTCGTGCTGGCGCTGGCGCGCTATTATCACGATCTGCCCGAGGAAAAGGTCTCGTCGCTGGGCGGGCTGATCATTCCGGCTTTGATGATCGCCGTGCCCATGGGCCTGATCATCAAGCAGCCCGATCTGGGCACATCGCTCTTGCTGGCGGCGACCGGGGTGGTGATCGTGTTCCTCGCCGGGTTGAGCTGGAAGGTGATCATAGGCTCGGGCGTGCTGGGCGGCATCGCGGGCGGCTTCTTCTTCCAGTACGGGCTGCAGGATTATCAGCGTCGCCGGATCATGACCTTCCTCAATCCGGAAGAGGACCCGATGGGCGCGGGCTATCACATCCTGCAGTCCAAGATCGCGCTCGGATCGGGCGGCATGACCGGCAAGGGCTATATGGAAGGCACCCAGGCGCACCTGAACTTCCTGCCCGAGAAGCAGACCGACTTCATCTTCACGATGCTGGGCGAGGAGTTCGGCTTCATCGGCGGGCTGGTGGTGCTGTCGCTGTACGCGCTGATCCTCGCCAACTGCATCATGATCGCGACGTCCTGCCGTTCGGTCTTCCTGCGGCTTGTCGTGATGGGCGTGGCCACGACCTTCTCGCTCTACGTCTTCATCAATGTGGGCATGGTCATGGGGATGCTGCCGGTGGTGGGCGTGCCCCTGCCGATGATCTCCTATGGCGGCACCGTGATGATGACGGTTCTGATCGGGCTCGGGCTGATCCTGGGCGCGCACGTGCACCGCGACACCGAACCGCCGAAAGGTGCAGGATTGTTCGGTTAACGCCGCATTGCCCAACTTGACCGCAGGGCGCGGATCGACCAACCTCCCGCGCCAAACCGTCGCAGGACGGTATCGGATTTATAGCGCGCGCCCAGAGGCGTGGCTGAGGGGAGGAGACTTCATCAATGGCGATGGGCGGCGCGAGCGCGCACGGGACTTGGAGCAGCCGTTTCGGCTTTCTGATGGCGGCGATCGGCTCGTCTGTCGGATTGGGGAATTTCTGGCGGTTTCCGTATACGGCGGGTGAGAATGGCGGCGCGGCCTTCGTTCTGATCTACCTTGCCTGCGTGGCGCTGATCGGCTTTCCGATCCTGATGGCGGAACTCAGCGTGGGCCGTCATGCCCGGCGTTCGGCGGTGGGGTCCACCCGCAAGATGGCGTTTGACGCCGGCGCGTCCGAGTTGTGGTCCATCGCCGGCTGGGTCGGCATGGCCGGCGGCGTGATGATCCTGTGCTTCTACTCGGTCGTGGCGGGCTGGGTCGCCTCCTATGTCTACAAGATGTTCACCGGCGCCATGGTCGGCATGGATCCGACCGAGGTGTCCAGCGTCTTCGGCCAGCTGGTGGGCGACACCGGCACGGTGATCTTGTGGCACACCCTGTTCATGGGCGTGACCATGGCGATCGTGTGCTTTGGCGTCATCAAGGGCATTGAGCGCACGGTGTCGATCCTGATGCCGCTCTTCTTCCTGATGCTGGTGGGCATGGTGATCTATGCCGGCCTGACCGCCGATATGGGCGCCGCGATCAACTATCTGTTCGCGCCGGACTTCTCCAAGATCACCGCGCAGACCTTCCTGGAAGCGCTGGGCCAGGCCTTCTTCTCGATGAGCGTGGGGTCGGCCATCATGATCACCTATGGCTCCTATCTGTCGCGCGACGACAACCTGCCGCAATCGGCGGGCATCATCGCGGGCTCTGATACGCTGGTCGCGATCATTGCCGGTCTGGCGATCTTCCCGTTCGTGTTCGCCTTCGGCCTCAGCCCTGACGCAGGTCCGGGCCTGTTCTTCCAGACCCTGCCGGCAGCGTTCTCGCAAATGCCGGGCGGCCAGTGGGTGGGCGCCGCCTTCTTCTTCCTGGCGCTGATCGCGGCGCTGACGAGCTCGATCTCGCTGCTGCAGGTGATCGTCGCCTTTGGCGAGGAGCACACCGATTTCGGCCGTGTGGGCTCGGCGCTGTTCTTTGGCGCGATCATCTACATGTTCGGCGTCGCCGCGGCCTTCTCGGGCGATTTCTTCGATATTCTCGACAAGGTGTCCGGCACGATCCTGCTGCCGCTGGGCGGTCTTCTGATCGCTCTGTTCACCGGCTGGATCGTTTCCAAGGCGCTCATGCAGAAAGAGCTGCCGCATGCCGGCGAGAAGTTCTTCGCCTATTGGCGCTTCACCATTCGCTGGCTGGCGCCGGTGGCGGTGGGCCTGATCATCGTCACGGGTCTCGCCAGCATGTTCGGCATCAGTCTGCCCTTCATCGGCTAGAGCCTGATCCAACTCAAACAAAAGCCCCGGTCTGATGACCGGGGCTTTTTTGTAGTTGCATGACGCCGGTCCTAGCCGAAGCGGCGGGCGAACATGTCGGTGGCGCGCACCAGCCCGTCCACAATTCCGGGCTCGCCGGCGGCATGGCCCGCGTCCGCGACGAAATTCAGCTGCACCCCGGGCCAGACGCGCGACAATTCCCAGGCCGTGCGCGGCGGGGTGACCATGTCATACCGCCCCTGCACGATGACGCCGGGGATCTCCCTGAGATGGTTGGTATCCTCCAGCAGGACGCCTTCACGTTCAAAGAAGCCGCCATGATGGAAATAGTGGGACTCAATGCGCGCCAGCGCATCGGAGCGGTGCGGATCAGGGTTCACATGATCGGGCGTCGTGCCCATCGAGATCAGCGCGCTTTCCCAGCTTGACCAGGCCAGCGCGTCATCGCGACGCTGGTCCATGCTCGCGCCCGAGGTCAGCCGCGTGTAGTAGGCGGCAATGACATCCTCGCGCTCATCCGGCGCCAGCCGATCGGTCAGCCGGGCCCAGGCGTCGGGGAAGAGACGGTTGGCGCCATCACGGTAGAACCAGTTCAGTTCATGACGGGTGCAGGTGAACACGCCGCGCAACACCAGGCCCAGAACGCGGTCCGGACAGGCGCGGGCATAGGCGAGCGCCAGCGTCGCGCCCCAGGACCCGCCAAAGGCGAGCCATTTGTCCACGCCCAGATGGACGCGCAATTGCTCGATGTCGTTGACGAGATGAGCGGTGGTATTGTGTTCCAGCGAGGAATAGGGACGGGAGCGTCCGCAACCGCGCTGATCAAAGACAATGATGCGGTAGCGGCGCGGATCAAAGAAGCGCCGCATGGCGGGGGCCGCGCCGCCTCCCGGCCCGCCATGCAGGGTGATGACGGGCACGCCGTCCGGGCGTCCGCAGTCCTCGTAATACAGGCTGTGACCCTGACCCACGTCCAGAAATCCGGTGTGGACCGGGGTCAGGGGCGGATACAGCCCAAGACGGCGATGAGAGCGTGCTGTGTCCATTTTTTCCGTGCTAATCAGCGGATTAACTTTCAAGTCTGTTTACCGTGAGACTATGTCGTTTTATCACTATGTGGAACCAGCTTCGCGAGGGGGAGTTGGTCTCTGTATGAAGGATCGCTTCGACATGCACACGGTCTTCAGGACTCTGGGCCTGGTAGTCGGTTTATGCACCTGCAGCCTTGCGGCCGGATGCGCCAGTCAACCGATCACCCTGGGCGCGGACTCCCAGGCGGACATCGAGGCGGAGGCGCGTCTGCGTTCACAGGCGGCGCGACTGAGCGCGCTGGTGGACGAGGAGGGCTGGACCCTCACGGCCGGACCTGCAGACGCCGCGCGACAATTCTTTTCCCGCCTGATCAATGGCGGCGAGGACGCTGACGCGCAATCGGATCCTGTCAGCCTCTATGTAGAAGCCCAGGGCGCCAATGTGGTGCTGGCCTTCCATGAGGATATCGCTCAACTGACCACTCTGGCGCAGGGGGTGGCGGACGCCGCCGCCAATGTCAGCGAGAACGCTCAGGGTCTGGGCCAAGCGACGCTGACACAGGATCTTGCGTCTGCTGAAGGCGCGCTGGGAGCAGTGCGTCGCGCAGAGGACTTCTTCAAGGCTGTCTCCGAAGGCTTTGGTCCGGCCGCGGACGAAGCGCAGATTGCGCAAGCGCTCTCCTTGCTTGCGGCGGAGAAGACCCGCCTTGCCGATGCCGCCGACGCGCTGGCTGAACGGCGCTGGGCGGCGCAATCCAGTCAGGGCCTGTCCAGCTGATGTCAGAGACTCTTCCGGGCGATGCGCTCGACCCGCAAACCGTCAAGGGCTTCCTAGCCGATGACGAGGGCCAGGCCTTGGCTCGTCATGCAATCCGTGCGTCACAGGCTGCGCCCGGCGACTTTGTCGAGATCGGCAGCTGGTGTGGTCGCTCCAGCGTCTATCTGGGCCGCGCTGCGCGGGAGGCGGGCCGTGTGCTGTTCGCCATCGACCATCATCGCGGTTCTGAAGAGCATCAGCCGGGCGAGGGCTATCACGATCCCGACCTGTTTGACGCCGAACTGGGCCGGGTCGACACCCTGCCGGCGCTTCGCCGCACGATCGCGCTCGCCGATCTTGAGCAGAACGTGGTTCCGGTTGTCGGGCCGTCTGCTGTCATTGGCGCACACTGGTCCGCGCCCCTGAGCTTTGTGTTCATTGATGGCGGTCACGCCATGGATACGGCATTGGCCGATTATCGCGCTTGGGCGGGACATGTGGCGCGTGGCGGCCTGCTGGCCATCCATGACGTCTTCCCCAATCCCGAGGACGGGGGACGCCCGCCCTATGAAATCTGGAAGCTCGCTGTGGCGTCAGGCCTGTTCGAGCCGGTCGAGCGGATCAATACGCTCGAGATTCTGCGTCGCCTTTGAGCCAGGCGTCCGACCGGGCGTGACGGATCAGAAGGTCTGATCCATTGCTGAGCCCGTAAAGGGCGTCAGCGGCCAGTACGACCGCGCCCGCTGTCCAGCTGGGGCGTTCCTTGGGCCAGACCTGCCCGAGCTCGAACTGCCAGCCCATCCAGTAGCCCTGACCATCCCGCGCCAGAGGCGCCAGCGCGCCCAGGAGACGCTGCGCCCGCACGGTTTCGCCAATGCTCAGACAGGCCAGCGCCAGTTCGGCCGTTTCGGCGGCGGTGATCCAGGGCTCCTCGCTGACGCAGCGGCAGCCCAGGTCCTCGACCACGAACTTGTCCCAGCCTGCGTGCAGGTGCGCCTTGGCGCCCAGACCGGTCAGAACGCCGGACAGAACCGGATAATACCAGTCCATGGCGTAGCGGGAGCGATCCTCGCCCAGCCGGTCAAACCGGTGTGGCCGGTCCGTGAAGGTCTGAGCGATTGTCTTGCGGGCGCGAGCCCAGTCGGGGCGGGACTGATCGAGCGCATCGGCAATGCGCAATCCGCACTCGAGGCTCTTGTAGAGCGAGGCGTTGCCGGCCTTGAGCGAGTCCACGTCTTCGAGCGGCTGGCCGTCATCGGGCTTGCGCCAGACCACATCGCCATGGGGCGTCTGGTGGCTGACCACCCAGTCGAGCGCCCTCGTGATCATCCCGGCATGGCGGGCGATCAGGCGCGGCTCATCGAGCGCCAGCGCACAGCGCAGCACGGTGACCGCGGCATAGCCGGTGAAATTGGTGTCACGGGCGGTGACCGGGTTTTCAGGCGGGGCGATACGGTCCCCGCTTTCATCCATGGGCACGCCAGCGCCCAGCTCACCCAGCCAGGAGCCGTCTTCATGCTGACGCTCGGCCAGCGCATCAAGGGCGGCGTGCACCGCCGTCTCGCGTCCTGCGACCGCCAGCGCCATGGCGCTTTCACCATGGTTCCAGGGGTCCCAGACGCCGGTCTCGATCCAGGGGATCGCGCCGTCGCGCAATTGCAGGTCCTCGATCCGGTCGGCGCAGGCGGCGATATCGACGCCGATGGATTGCGGGCGATGGCTCATGCCGCGTCCTTCTGGAAATAAAGCGCGACGGACTTGCCCATCACCGGGTTGAGCGCGGCTTCGGTCCAGCGCGTCAGGCGCGGCTTTTCCAACAGATCCCATTCCAGCAGCTTGCGGAAGGCTTTGACCGTGCGGCTCTCTTCCTGGCGTTCCCATTTGGCGCAGCGCAGCCACCAATAGGGCGAGTGCAGGGCGTGCGCCCAGTGACGCTTGTAGGGGCGGTAGCCGCGGCTCGCGACCCGGTCGCGAAGCTCATGATCGCGGAAGATGCGCACATGTCCGCCGGGGGTGTTCTGATAGCCTTCAGACAGGGCCCAGCAGATCTTCTCCGGCCAGTAGCGCGGCACGGACAGCGCAAAGCGCCCGCCCGGTTTGACAATGCGGGTGATCTCATCGAGCGCCGCATCCACATCGGGCAGATGCTCGAGCACTTCAGAGCAGATCACCACGTCAAAGCTGTTATCGGCGAAGGGCAGGCGGCCCGCATCGCCGACGCACCAGACCGCGCTGCGCGGCGGGGTCTGCGGGGGCGGGGGCAGCTCGATAAAGCCGTCGACGGCGCTCTTGAGATCCTCAAGGCTGAGATCGAGCATGGTCACGTCAAGCGCCTTGTCATGCCAGTAGAAGGCATGGCTGTGGCGGCCCCGGCCACAGCCCAGGTCAAGGACACGCTGACCGTCCTGAAGGTCCAGCGCATCAAGGTCCAGCGTCACCATCATTGGGCGGCAAGCTCCGTCACATCCGGCAGGCGTCCGCGCTCGGAGAGCGCGTCGTAGTAAAGATCAAGGCTGGCGCGCGCATGCTCGTCCCAGCGAAAGGCGCTATGGGCGCGCGCCGCGCAGGCCGCGCTCATCTGCTGTTGCAGCTCGGGATCCGACAGCACGCGCTCCAGCGCGTCTGCGAGTCCGTCCGCGTCCTCGACTTCGGTGACGATCCCGGCCTCGCCCGCGACTTCGGGCAGGGCGCCGCCGCGCGAGACGATCACCGGGGCGCCACAGGCCATCGCCTCCGCCGCCGGAAAGCCGAACCCCTCAAAGCGGGAGGCGGAGACGAACACGGTCGCCTTGCGATAGAGCGCGACGATTTCATCAAGGCTCAGTCCCGAAACGAACTCGACGCTGTCCAGAAGACCGGTCTCGATCAGGGCGCGCTTGGTAGGCCCGTCGCGCAGCTGGCCAATGACCGTCAGTCGCGGCGTGCGGCCGCGGGCCTTGAGCCTGGCCATCGCATCGATCAGCACATCGAGCCCCTTGATGGGCACATCGGCGCTGGCGAGGGCCAGGACATGGTCCGTATCCCGTTCGACGGTCGGATCGGGTTTGAAGCTGTCCAGGTCGAGCCCGTTGAACGCCACGCGCACCTTGTCAGGATCAACGCCGCAATGCCGGGCGTAGGATTGTCGCGCTGCGTCCGACACCGCCAGGAAGCGCGGCAGGGCCCGCGCGGCTTTCGCCTGATGATCCACAAAAGAATGCCAGCGCCGGGTCAGGGCGCGCCGCCACCAGTTCGCCGCTCCTGCCACCGCGAAGTCGCGGTCAATGGCGATGGGGTGATGCAAGGTGGTGATGACCGGCAGGTACTGGTCCACGCCCGCCATGGCCAGAGCCAGGGTCTGGTTGTCATGGATCACGTCGAACTGGTCGCCATGCTGGGCGACCCAGGCTTCGAGCCGGATGGCGTAGCTGATCATCTCGGCGAAGGCGCCGGTATTGTGTGACAGCCATTCGGTGCGGTCCGCCCGGTCGAACAGCGTCTTCCAGCGCAATTGCAGGAAGGCGTTATCGACGCTGAACAAATCCAGAGACGGCAGTTCGATAAGTCCGATATCCGGGTCAAGATCGGGATAGGGCGGGCCGGAAATCACCGACACCTCGCAACCCTGATCGGCGAGGGCGCGCGACAGGGCGCGGACATATACGCCCTGACCGCCCACATGGGGCGCAGAGCGATAACTGGAGACCAGCACGCGCAGGCGCGCGGAGCGGGTCTGGGTCGGATCTGGGACGGCGTCTCTCATGAGGGCGCGAAGCTATCGCCAGCCGCTCCGGAAACCAAGAGCAAACAGTGTTCACTCCACCGTCTTGCATGCTTTCTTCTTGTCCGCGCTCAGGGTAAGCCAAGTCCATGTTCGCATTGCTGGTCCAGATTCCGCGCCCCGTGCGCTTCGCGCTGTTCTATGGCGCCTTCTATCTGGGGTTCGGCGCCTACCTGCCGTACATGCCCGTCTGGTATGAAGCGCGGGGGCTGAGTCCGGAAATGATCGGCGCGGCCGCGGCGGCGTCCATGGCGGGGCGCATGATCGCAGCGCCGCTCGGCGCGATGCTGGCGGATCGGGCGCCGAAGAAGCAATGGGCGGTGCTGACCTATACCCTTGTCTCCTTCTTCGCCTTCGCCGCTTTCGTGCCTGCGACAAACCCCTGGGCGATCATCGTGCTGGCGGGCATCGCCGGGGGCGCCTTCACCGGCATCATGCCGATCATCGACGCCTTCGCGATCCAGCAATCCACCCGCAAGAAGTTCGCTTTCGGGCCGCCCCGCGCGTTTGGTTCGGCGACCTTCATCCTGGGCAATGTGGGCGCAGGCTGGCTGATCGGACAGCTGGGCGGCGAGGCGGCCCTGGGCTGGACGCTGGTCGGGTCGGCGCTCGCGGTGCTCACGGCGTTGATGCTGCCGGTCGGACGCAACCAGCCCCATCATCGCCTGCCAGCCCCGGACGAGTCCCATGGCGTGCTGCGCGCGATGATCTCGAACGGTCTGCCGCTGGCCTTCGCCGCTTCGGCCCTGATCCAGGGCGCCCATGGCTTCTATTACGGGTTTTCCGCAGTCGCCTGGCGCGCCGAAGGCGTGCCCTCAAGCGCAGTGGGCTTGCTCTGGGCGACCGGGGTGGGCGCTGAAATCGTGTTCCTGACCTTTTCAGGACGGCTTCTCGGGCGGCTCAGTCCGGCTCTCATGCTGGCGCTCGGAGGCGCGGCCTCGATCCTGCGCTGGCTCGCGCTTGCGGCCTCACCGCCGCTCTGGCTCCTCTTCCCCCTGCAGCTGCTGCATGCGCTCAGCTTCAGCGCAACTTATCTGGGGTTCCTGCGATACGCGGCAGACCACAGTCCGCAACGGTTCGCCTCCATGGCCCAGGCGATCAACTCGGCGTTTTCAGGCGGTCTGGTGCTGGCGTTGGCGGCCTATGCCTCCGGCTTTGCGTTCAAGGCGTTTGGCGTGGGCGGGTTCGCCCTCATGGCCCTTCCCTCCGGTCTGGGATTGATCTTCGCACTCTGGCTCGTGCAATCGTCGCGAACACAGACATAATGGGGCCATACTCCCGGTTATCGTCAGGGATGCAGGGGAAGACGGGGACCATGACAGCAGCGATCGCCCAGGAGCGTCAGCCGGCGGAGCTGACCACGCGTCAGGACGGCGCCCGTCTGATCGTCGAGCCCAAGGGCGACTGGCTGATGGAGGCCGTGGGACGATTTGATCGTCGCCTGCGTCGCATCGAGAGCGAGACCGACCCCAAGGATCTGGTCATTGACCTGTCCGGGCTGGGCCGCATCGATACGGCCGGGGCCTATGTGCTGGGCCGGACCCTGAGCCGATGCCGTGAACCCGATGCAGACCGCCATTTCATCGGCGAGCATCAGATCGCCCGCCGGATGATGGGCGAAATGCTGCAGCGTCTCGCCGACTGTCCCGAGGACGAGATCCAGCCGCGGGGCGTGATCAGCACGCTGGCGCGGATCGGACAGGGCGTCGAGGACGGCCTGAAGGAAACGGTTGAGTCCTTCGCCTTCTTCGGGCGCACCTTCACCACCGGTCTGAGCGTGCTGGTGAATCCCACCAAGATGCGCTGGACTTCCACGATCCATCTGATGGAGACGGCGGGCGTGGACGCCCTGCCCATCATCTCCGTGCTCAGCTTCTTCATCGGCGCGGTGGTCGCCTTCATGGGCGCGAGCCTTCTGGAGACCTTCGGCGCCTCGGTGTTCACCGTGGACCTGGTGGGGATTGCGGTGCTGCGCGAGTTTGGCGTCATCATCACCGCCATCCTGCTGGCTGGGCGATCAGATTCCGCCTTCACCGCCGCCATCGGCTCGATGAAGATGCAGCAGGAAATCGACGCCATGAAGGTGATGGGGCTCGACCCCTATGAAGTGCTCGTCCTGCCGCGCGTGATCGCCTGTGTGGTGATGGCGCCGCTGCTGACGCTGTCGGCCATGGTGGCGGGCGTGTTCGGCGGGATGCTGGTGAGCTGGATGACGCTGGACATCTCGCCCAATTTTTTCCTGACGCGCCTCAACGACACGATCGACCTCAAGCATTTCCTCGTGGGCATGTCCAAGGCGCCGGTCTTCGGTCTGGTCATCGCCATTGTGGGCTGTCGTCATGGCCTGCAGGTGGGCGGCGATGTCGAAAGCCTGGGCAAACGCGTCACCACCTCGGTGGTGCAGGCGATCTTCGCCGTCATT
The DNA here is from genome assembly GCF_002433705.1 of Oceanicaulis sp. UBA6590. Lineage (NCBI taxonomy): Bacteria > Pseudomonadati > Pseudomonadota > Alphaproteobacteria > Maricaulales > Maricaulaceae > Oceanicaulis > Oceanicaulis sp. UBA6590. Next base: position 107,905 of record NZ_DJIQ01000062.1, on the reverse strand, counting down.
GTCATCGATGCCCTGTTCGCCATGATGTATCTGGAGCTCGACATATGACCGATGCTCCCCTGATCGAAGTGCGCGGCCTGCGCAGCCAGTTCGGCTCCCATGTGGTTCACGACAATCTCGACCTTGAAGTGCGTCAGGGCGAGATTCTGGGCATTGTCGGCGGATCCGGCACCGGCAAGTCCGTGCTCGTCAACACCATACTGGGTCTGAAGAAACCTGACGCCGGCGAGATCTACTTTCGCGGCCAGGCCATGTCCCGGCTCAGCGGCAAGGACCGGCTGGCGCTGGAAAAACGCTGGGGCGTCCTGTTCCAGTCGGGCGCGCTGTTTTCATCGCTGACCGTGCAGGAGAACGTCATGGCGCCGATGCGGGAGCATTTGCGCATGCCGGCGAGCCTGATGAAGGAGCTCGCCGACCTGAAGATCGGACTTGTCGGCCTGGCTGGCGAGGCGGGCGGCAAGTTCCCGGCCGAGCTGTCTGGGGGCATGAAGAAGCGCGCCGGCCTGGCCCGGGCGCTGGCGCTCGACCCGGACATCCTGTTCCTGGACGAGCCGACCGCCGGGCTTGATCCGATCGGCGCGAGCGCGTTTGACAGTCTGATCAAGGAGCTCTCGGACACGCTCAGGCTGACCGTGGTGATGATCACTCATGACCTTGATAGCCTGCATGCGATCTGCGACCGGGTGGCGGTGCTGGCGGACAAGCGCGTGATTGCAAATGCGCCATTGTCGGAGCTGACCCGCAATGAGCACCCCTGGATCCAGGAATATTTTGGCGGTCCGCGCGGACGCGCCGTGTTAAGACAAGCGGCCGAGGACTAGGACAGGTCATGGAAACCAAAGCCCATCACGCGATTGTCGGTTTCTTCGTCGTCTTCCTGACGGTGTCGGGGGTGATGCTCACGCTCTGGCTCTCGGGCGCGTCGCTCGACAAGGAGTTCCGCGAGTACGATGTCGTCTTTGATGGCGCCGTGCGCGGTCTGCGACCGGCGTCCGAAGTGCGCTTCAACGGCATCCAGGTCGGCGAGGTGACCGAACTGGGACTGAATCCGGACAATCCGGGCCAGGTCATTGCGCGCATCCGTGTGAATGTGGAAACCCCGGTGAAGTCGGACTCCGAAGCCCAGCTTGAACCTCAGGGGCTGACCGGTCTGTCCTACATCCAGATTTCCGCAGGCTCGCCGGACGCCGCCCGGCTGGAAAGCCGGCAGGGCGATCGCGCGCCGCGCATCTACGCCACACAGGCCCAGATCGATCAACTGGTGGAAGGGGGCGAAAGCCTTCTGGAATCCGCCCAGCTCAGCTTTGTTCGGGTGAGCCGCCTGCTGAGCGACGAAAATCTCGAAAGCCTGACGAACACGCTCAATCATATCGAGACGATCACCGGCAATCTGGCCGAGCGGGAGCTGCTGATGTCTGAGGCCCGCGCCGCGCTTCACTCCATCCGCCAGGCTGGAGATGATGTGTCCGTCGCCGCCAGCGCCATGCAGCAATTCGCCGAAGTGACCGAGCGCTATGTGGTCAATGACCTGACCCCCGCGACGCTGGATACCGCAGCGGCGGCCCAGGAAGTGGATCGCACCGCGCAGGAAACCTATGACGCACTCACAGCGATCCGGCCCGGCGTGGAAGAGTTTTCCGAAGACGGCCTGACCCAGCTGACCGCGACCTTGCGGGATCTGCGCTCTCTGGTGGCTGCGCTGGAACGTGTCGCCCTGGAGCTGGAGGCGGATCCGGCCGGATTTATCGCCGAACCTGAAGGCGCTGAAGTGGAGGTGCCGCGATGAGCACGATGAGCAAAAACGCGCTGGGCGCGCTCGCGGCGATCAGCCTTGTGGCGACGCCGGGTTGTATTTCCCTGCTGCCGGAAAGCGAACCTGTTTCGCTCTATCGCCTCAACGCTCTGGTGGATGAGGAACAGGCGCCGTCCGCGAACGCCCAGACGCTGGTGATCGAGCGCATCACGGCGCCGCGCGGGCTGGCCGTGGACCGGGTCGCGCTGCTGCGTGAGGGCGAGCTGGCCTATATGGCGGGCGCAGCCTGGCTGTCGCCGGCGCCGGTGATGGTGCAGGACCGCATCCTGGACGTCTTGCAGAGCGAAACGCCGGAGCTGATCCCCGCGCGCACCGAAGACGGCGTGGATGGGCGCTATCGCCTGCAGATCGAACTGCGCCGGTTCGAGGCCGAATATGATCAGGGGCCGAGCCGGGCGCCGGTCATCCAGATGCGCGTGATGGCGCGTCTGATCGATCGCGAAGAGCGGACGCTTGCGGCGGCGCGGCGGTTTGATGTCAGCGTGCGGGCCAGCGACAACCGTCAGAGCGCACTGATCGCCGCCTTCAGCGAAGCGACCAATGATACCGCGCGTTCCCTGGCGCAGTGGTCCGCCGAAGTGGTGTGCGCCGATAGCGGCTGCTGACGCCCGGAGCCTGATCTTAAACGAAGAAGGCCGGCTTTGATGGAAGCCGGCCTTCTTGTGCGTGCTGAAGTGGGCTCTAGTTGTCCCGACCGCCGCGATTGCGCTTGTCGCCATTCTTGTTGGCGGGCGGCGTGTCGCCTGAGTCTGAATCCATGTTCGCCAGCAGGTCACGCCAGCGCCAGCTGGCTTCCTTGCGCGCCTTGGCGACGCCGTCACGGATGCTGTCGCGCACGGGATCGTCCTCGTCATCGACGAAGTCGGCCTCTTCACTCTCTTCATCCTCGCGACTGCGATCCGGTTCAATCGAACGAAGCGCCGGTTTGGTCTCATCCTTGCGGCGAGCGCGTTCGGCCTTGCGCTCCTCGACCTTGGCCGCCTCCCAGTCCTCGTCGCGCTTCTCGCTCTCGAGACGTTTGGAGGTCGGTTTCTTGTCGATGCCGTCCTTTCTGGGCGCATCCTCGTCCTTGCGACGCGCACTCAGCGGATCGGGCAGCTCATTGATGTTGAGATCCAGCGGTTTGTGTCCGCCCGCCACGGCGCCCATACGCAGGATGAAGTCGCTTAGAAGCTCATAGTTCTGGCGAATGCGCGACTGGAAGAGCGCATCAATATCGCGCGCCTGGTCGGATGCGGTCTGGGCGGTCTCATTGAGCTGCGCCAGTCCGTCTTCCAGTGTGCGCTGCATGGCCTTGGCGGCGTCGCGGGCCGCATCCGGCGCGTCTTCAAGCTTGCTGCGCAGGCCGGACAGCTCGTCCTCGATGCGCCGACTTTCGCGGCGCGCGGCGTCGAGGGTTTCAGAGAGCTGTTTGCGCACAGCCTCGGCGGCTTCCTCGGCGGCCTTCTCCGCTCGCGCGGTCAGATCCTCGGCCTCTCGCAGACGCGCCTGATAGGCCTCGTCCGAGCGTCGGGCCACTTCAAACCCGCTTTCGCTGACGCGCTCCAGCGCCGCTTCTGCGTCATCAGCCTGTTTCTTGAGGCTCTCGCCCGCTTCCTCGGCGGCTTCACGTGCGGCCCGGGCGGCGTCGCGCATGCGGTCCAGCGCGCGCTCCTGGGCGCGGGCGGCCTCCTCGCTGCGTTCAGACAGGGAATTGGCCAGATCCTTGGCCTGGCCGAGCGCCTTGTCGACTGCGTCCAGGAAGACCTCTCCGGAATTCTTGGCGGTGCTTTCAAGGATTTCGGCGCCATCGCGCGCCTTGCGCGTCATGGTTTCCAGCTCGGCCTTGTGGAAGTCGAGCGCCGCGCCGATCTTCTCCTGCTCCTTGCGCAGGGTTTCGGTCACGTCCTGCAAGCGGTCGCGATGCTTGAGATAGGCCTCTTCCAGACCGTCCGTGCGGTTGCGCAGCATGTCGGAGAAATCGCGCAATTCGGTCGCCCGGGCATCCAGCGACAGCGCCACGCGGTCGCCAGCCTCCTCGGCGGCCTGGCCTGCGGCGCTCAGGCGTTCGGCGCCCGATTTGATCAGGCGTTCGCCCGCAGCCGCCTTGGCGTCGGCCAGTTCTGCGGCGGCGGCGACCATCTTGGACTGGTCCTGAATGGCGGCGGCGATCATCGCCGCCTTGTCATCGAGCCCTTCGGAGACGTCATTGAGGCGCAGGCGTTCCTCGCGCAGTTCCCGGGTCAGCTGCTCGGCGCGCTCACGGGCGCGGGTGGAGCCGTCCTCCAGGCTTTCGGCATGGTGGGTGATCACCTCTTCCATGGCCGCAAGACGCGCCAGGGCGCTTTCCATCGCCTTGTTGACCCGATCGACCTGCATGGTGATGGCGTCTGCGAGGCGCGAGGCGTCCTCTTCGGCATGCTCGGTCGGGGTCGCCAGGCGCAGGACGGCGGCGTCCAGCCGCCGGGCGCGGGACCCGGCGCGCGAGACTTCACGCCCCAGAAGCCCCGCCAGTACGAACAACAGAGCCGGCGCGGCGGCGAAGACCGACAGGCCGGCCAGCTGCGCCGGACTCAGCGCCGTCAAGTCCGTATAGCCGGCCAGATAGGCCGCGGCGCCGCCAAACCACAGAAGACCAAAGGCCGCGCCGCCAAAGGCCAGCCATCCGCCGCCTTCGGTCTTGGGTGCTGGCGCATCCATCAAGGGAGCGAGGGGTTTGCGGTTAACCGTGTCCAGCATGCCGCCGGACGCTTCGGTGATCACGCTTTCCTCAAGCTTTTCAGTCTCTTTCGAGTCGTTGGCAGCCATGACGTCTCGTCTGGTTTGGCGCGTTCGCACATGCGGATACCGCCGTGAATTGGCTATCCTAACAGAAACGCGCAGCTCTGCAGGCCTGTTTGTTCAGACCTCGTGTTTAAAGCCAGATGCTGAGTCGTTCAAAGCGTGGGAAGCGCCGGTCGGCTCGGTATGGTTTCGCAATCATTAAGAATAATGAATTGCGCCGTGGCGTTCAGGGGACGCTCCTGTGAACAGGCGGCGTCGGCCTGGATCACGAGGTTCGGGCTGCACAGGCTCTGGGCGTTCTGGATCGTGACAGACAACGTCGCCGGCGAGAGCAAGGCGCCTTCCATGTCCTGTCGGATTTCCTTGGGGGACACCTGGACGGCATGGGCGTCCTGCGCGCGCTCATATCCCAGTCCGAGAAAGGACAGGGTCGCGGCGAGGATCATGTGTGCGATGTCGACCAGAAGCGTCATGACAGAACCGGATATGTATGCGCAAAAAATCTATGCGCCGAGCGCCTCCGGGATACAAGTTCACAGGGGCGGGATTTTCATGAACTCTTGGTAAGCAAGCCCGGTTCGGGGCGGATAACAGTCTTGCGCATCGGTCAAAATGCGTCGAGCTTGAGGGCTCTGAACAGGAAGACGGGGGGCGTCGTGAACCAGCATACAGCACCAGTGGCCGTGAAGGACCGCTTTGAAAGCCTTGATGTCCTGCGCGGCCTCGCCGTGCTGGGGATCCTGATGGTCAATGTCCAGGCCTTCACCATGGCGTCCAACGCCTATGTCTATCCGCCGGCGCACATGGATGTGTCCGGCGCCAATCTGACCGTCTGGTTTCTCACGCACGTCTTCTTCGAGATGAAGTTCATCACCATCTTCTCGGCCCTGTTCGGCGCCGGGGTGATGCTGATGGTGGGCGATGAGCCGGACGCCTCACGCAAGCTGCACTTCTCGCGCATGACCTGGCTGCTGGTGATCGGTCTCATCCACATGTTCGGGCTGTGGTTCGGCGATATCCTCGTCACCTACGCGCTGGCCGGGTTCATCATCGTCTTCTTCAGGCGCATGTCGCCCGCCAAGCTGATCGGTTGGGGCCTGTTCTGGATTACGCTGTCAGGGCTCCTGATGGTGGCGATTTTCGCCAGCTTCGTCCTGCTGCCCGAAAACATGACAGCGGTGGATGTGGGCATGGCCTATACCGATGAGCAGCTGGCCGATCTCGTGAACGCCTATCAGAGCGGCTATCTGCAGAGCCGTATTCCCAACGCCTTGAATGGCCTGGGCAATATCCTGATGTTCGGGTTCTTCGGCGGCCGGATTGTCGGCGTGATGCTGGTCGGCATGGCGCTCTTCAAGCTCGGCTTTCTGCTCGGCCGGTGGAGCGTTCGAAATTACGTCATCGCAGCCGCCATCGGTCTGGGCGTCGGCCTGCCCATCGTCGCCTGGGGCGGACAACAGGCGATCGCCCATGACTTCGCCCTGGACACGCTCTGGCTTCACACCGCCACCAATTACGCCGGCAGCCTGCTTGTCGCCTTCGGCTATGCGGCGCTGATCAATCTCGCCTGCAAGGCGCCCTGGCTGAAGCTGGCGCGCCTGCCGCTGGCTGCGGCGGGGCGCATGGCCTTCACCAACTATCTCACTCAGACGATCACCATGGTCTTCCTGACGGTGGGCGGCGTTGGCCTGGGCCTGTTCGGCCAGCTTGAGCGCGTTGACCAGGCGCGGCTGGTCATCCTGATCTGGATCATCCAGCTCATCGTCTCGCCGATCTGGCTCAGCGTGTTCCGCTTTGGTCCGTTCGAGTGGCTGTGGCGGAGCCTCAGCTATGGCAAGCTCCAGCCCTTCATGAAGAAATCCGAGGCATGAACAGCGTCCGGACCGGGGACGCTTTCGCGGTCTATGGCCTGTTGAGGGCGGGGGAAAGCGGCTTCGCACAATTCGGACTGGAAGAGGCCTTCGCCCCGCTCGGTCCCTGCACGCTGCGCGGGCAGCTCTATGATCTGGGCGCCTATCCCGGCCTTGTGGAAGGTAAGGGGCAGGTGATCGGTGAAATCTTCGAGGTCCGGGATCCGTCGGTGATTCCGCGCGTGGACGCGTTCGAGGATTACTGGCCCGAGGACCCGGCCCGCTCCCGTTATGAGCGGCGCAAGGTCCGGCTCATCGAGCCGGACCGGGACGCCTGGGTCTATGTCTGGGTGCTGGGCGTCGAGGGCGCCCGGCTGATCGAGAGCGGGGACTGGTTCAAACGCTAGACCGCGTCGGGCTGGTTCTCGGGCGCGGCGCGCTCGAATTCGGGCTGGGCGCGCGCAGCCTCGTCCGCGGCGACGAGCCGAGGATAGGGCGTGAGGTCGACGCCAAAGCGGCGGGCGTTGAACATTTGCGGCAAGAGATAGATTTCCGCCAGCGTCGGCCCGTCGCCAAAGAGGAAGCCGTTCTGGCCATCCCCCTGTTCCGCCAGCTTTTCGAGAGCCTCAAACCCGAGGCTGATCCAGTGACGCGCCCAGGCGGGGCCGGCTTCGGGATCATCACCAGCCAGTTCGCGCGCCTTTTTCAGGATGCGCAGGTTCTGCAGCGGATGAATGTCACAGCCGATGGCGGCTGCGAAGGCGCGAACTTTCGCACGCTTGATCGGATCAGAGGGCAGCAGCGGGCGGTCAGGGAAGGTCTCCTCGATCCATTCAAGAATCGCCACCGACTGGGTCAGGATCTCCCCATCCACTTCGAGCGCTGGGACGAGACCTTGCGGATTCTTGGCCTTGTAGGCGTCCGAATGCTGTTCGCCCTCCACCAGATTCACGCCCACATACTCATACGGGACGCCCTTCCAGTTCAGCGCAAGGCGCGTGCGATAGCTGGTGCCGGAGCGAAAATAACCGTGCAGGACCAGTTTCATGGATCAATTCTCCGCAGTTTGGGGGCTGTTCGCTGAGATAGGGGGTGAATTTAGTTGCAAATGATACTATCTTCCGCCACACGACGATGCGCGCCGAAACCGGGCTGATCAAGCCTGTCGGCGCATCACGATTGATTTAAGGGAGCGCCCCATGGCCGATCTGTTTGAGAACCCGCTGGGCACCGACGGCTTCGAGTTCGTCGAGTATACGAGCCCGGAACCGGAAAAGCTCGAAGCGCTGTTTGAGAGCCTCGGCTTCACCGCCGTGGCCAAGCACAAGACCAAGAACATCATCCGCTACAAGCAGGGCGACATTACCTTCCTTGTGAACAAGGAAGAGACCGGCCAGGCGGCGGATTTCCGCAAGGCGCACGGCCCGAGCGCGAACGCCATGGCGTTCCGTGTGCAGGACGCCAAGAAGGCCTATGCCGACGCCATCGAGCGCGGCGCGGAGCCGTTTGGCGACGGTGTCTGGACTGATGAAATCCCGGCGATCGTCGGCATCGGCGGCTCGGTCCTCTATCTGGTCGACACCTATGGCGAGAAAACGATCTATGACGATCTGTTCGAAGCTCTCCCGGGCGCCGAGGACACCGGCGGCGTGGGCCTTGAGGTGCTCGACCACCTGACCCACAACGTCATCAACGGCAATATGAACAAGTGGGCGAGCTTCTACGAGAACGTCTTCAACTTCCGCGAAATCCGTTATTTCGACATCAAGGGCCAGCATACCGGCCTTCTGTCGCGCGCCATGACCGGCCCGTGCGGCAAGCTGAAGATTCCGCTGAACGAAAGCTCCGACGACCAGTCCCAGATTTCCGAATATCTGCGTGAATACAATGGCGAAGGCATCCAGCACATCGCCCTGACCACGCCGAACATCTACGAGACTGTCGAGAAGCTGCGCGAAAATGGCGTGGTGTTCCAGTCGACCCCGGAGACCTATTACGAGCTGGTGGACGAGCGCGTGCCGAACCATGGCGAGGATCTCGCACGTCTGAAGAAGAACTCCATCCTGGTGGACGGCAATCCCGAAACCGGCGATGGCCTGCTGCTGCAGATCTTCACCACGACCAATATCGGTCCGATCTTCTTCGAGATCATCCAGCGCAAGGGCAATGAAGGCTTCGGCGAGGGCAATTTCAAAGCCCTGTTTGAATCCATCGAGCTCGACCAGATCCGCCGCGGCGTGATCAAGACCGAGCCGGCGCAATAAGCACTTGGCGGAAGACGCCCGCATAACCCCGGACGCAGGCGAGGGCGCAAGCCTTCGCCTGCCGTCCTATGTGCCCTACCGCCTGTCGGTGACGTCCAACAAGGCGTCGAGCCTGATCGCCAAGGCCTATCAGGCCCGGTTCGGACTGACGATCTGGGAGTGGCGGGTGATTGCGGTGCTGGGCGAAGGGGCCGCGATGACGGCTCAGGCGGTTTGCGAGGCGACCGCCATGGACAAGGTGAGCGTCAGTCGCGCGATCCGGGCGCTGGATGAGCGCGGACTTGTTATGCGTATCCGCAACAAGCAGGACCGGCGCGCCAGCGATGTGTCGCTGACCGCGGAGGGGCAGGCGATCTACGCTGAAGTCGCCCCTCTGGCCCTGAACTATGAAAAGAAGCTGCTCGAAGCCTTTACCGATGCGGAGCGCGACCAGCTCATGAGTCTGCTCGACAAGCTGGAAGCGCAACTGGATGAAGTCGGGCAGGCGTTCGACCGATAGAACCGCCCTGGTCGATCTTATTCGACCTGACAGGCTCCAGGCCTTGAGGGCGGGGCCTCCGAACCGCGAAGCCGGGTCCCGCTCTCGCAGGAAAGGCTTTAGCCCTGAGCGACCAGGCTAAGCCATTGGGCGATCAGAGCCGGGCTCTCGGACCCTTCAATCTCCACAACGGCGTCCTGAACCAGCTGAAGCTGGCCGGGCTTGCGTTCGGTGACGCTGGCCAGCGTGAACGTGCCGCGCACCTTTGAACCGACCCGCACGGGGGTCAGGAAGCGCACCTTCTCGAAGCCGTAATTGATGCCGATCACGCCTTCGGCGAAAGGCGGCAGCGCCTGCTCGGCGAAATGGCTGAGCATGGACAAGGTCAGGAAGCCGTGGGCGATCGGTCCGCCAAAGGGGCTTTCCGTCCGGGCGCGTTCCGGGTCCACATGGATGAACTGGTGGTCCCTGGTCACGTCCGCAAAGGCGTTGACCTGATCCTGAGTCACCTCAAACCAGTCCGACGAGTGCGATTGGCCCACGCGGGCCTTGTATGTGTCTAGCAAGCTCATGGCGTCACTTGAACGCTAAAGCCCTTAACCGTCAAGAGACTGTTGGCTCCGGCGCCGCTTCAGCGCCCATTTCACAAGACCGAATATGGAAATGGACAGCCAGCAGACCTCGATCACGAAACTGGCGAGATTGAACGTCACCATCAACGAGACGATCAGCAGGAGCGCGCCGCACAGATTGAGCAGCAGATAGCCGAGACCATCGCTTTTCACCTTCTCGATCTGCAGCAGGAAATAGCCCGACAGCACGCACGCCACGCCCATCAGTCCGATGATGTCTGTCAGCGTCATGAAAGGGCGTCCTCGTACACGAATGGTGGTCCGGACTGGCCTTACTGCCCTGACAGACGCTGAACAAGCCTCACTGCTGCGTGAAAGTCTGTTAACGGCCCTCCGCCTAGGCTGGCGTCACTGACTGGAAGGAGGGCCTAGGCGTCATGAGCGCACCCGTACTGGATCGAGACCATCTCGAACAATACACCGCCGGTGACACCGCGCTTGAAGCAGAGCTCTTCGGCCTTCTGTCCAGCCAGATGGAAGCCTGCATCAGCGCCATGAAGGCGGCGACGAGCGAGGCGGAGTGGCGCACAGCGGCGCATACGCTGAAGGGCGCATCACGCGGGGTCGGCGCCATGGAGCTCGGCGAGGCGTGTGAGCTGGCCGAAGGGCGTTACAAGGATGCGGAGGCGATGCAGGCGGTCGAGACCGCAGCGGACCGCGCCAGCAACGCCATGGCGGCGGTGCGCGGCTAGCGCGTCTTGTCCCAGACCCTGAATTCGTAGGCGATCGACTGCTCGACCATCTCGCGCCAGACCGGCTCGGCGATCTCGGCGGGAAGGCCCGCGGCGTCCGCCGCTTTCAGCACCTTGGCGACCACATCCTCGATCCGGTCTTCATCACGGACGACATCCCGGCTGGGTTTGATCCGGGCGGCGGCCTGCATGTAGCGCGAGCGCTCGGCGATCAGAGCGACCAGCGCCCGGTCCATGCGGTCCACGCCATCGCGCACCTCGATCATGGTCTCGCAGGCTTCCGGCGCCGTGCGGGCATTGAGGTCATCGAGATCGAAATGAGGGGGCGTCTGTGAGGTCATGGCGGCGTTTATAGGCTGAACTTCCAGCGCTCCAAACCCCTTCGTCGCATTGCATCGCGCGAGGGTGCAGCTAAAACGGGATCAGGTTTTCTGGAGAGCGTCATGCAGCCCGTCACCCTTTATGGCAACATCGAAAGCGGCAATTGTCTGAAGACCCTGTGGGCGGCGAAGATCGCCAGCGTGCCCCATGAGTGGGTTGAAGTGGACATTTTCGGCGGAGAGACGCGCAGCGACTCATTCCTGGCGCTGAATCCGGCCGGTCAGGTGCCGGTGCTGCGCCATGAGGACGGCCGCACCCTGGCGCAGTCCAACGCCATTCTGCTCTACCTGCTGGATGGCACCGCGCTGATCCCGTCCGATCCGTTCAAGCGCGCGGTGATGATGCAATGGCTGTTCTGGGAGCAATACTCCCACGAGCCCTATATCGCGGTGCGTCGCAGCGCTCTGCGCTTCAAGGGCGCGAACGAGGCCGATCTTGATCCGGATCTTTATGCCAAGGGGCGCCGCGCGCTCGGGGTGATGGAGATGAACCTGATCTCGCAGAGCTTCATGGTGGGCGAGGAAATGACCGCGGCCGACATTGCGCTGGTGGCCTATACCCGCGTCGCCGATGAGGGCGGCTTTGACCTCTCGGAGTTTCCGGCCGTGAACGGCTGGGTGCGCCGGGTGGAGAGCGCGCTGGGGATCGAGCACGGTCAGGCGGCCGTGCATGGCGACCCCGAATAGGGCGAGCTGAACGGGCATTGAAAAAGGGGCGGTTCAACCGCCACTTTCTTGTGTCTAGCGCCGCTTGGCCAGTTCCTTCATCGCCTTGTCGACGCCGGACAGGGTGAGCGGGAACATGCGCTCATCACCGATGATCTCGCGCACCAGCTGAACCGAATAGGTATGCGGCCACCAGCCTTCGGGCGTGGGATTCAGCCACACCATGTGCGGATAGGTTTCCTTGATCCGCCGCAGCCAGACCCCGCCGGCTTCCTCGTTCCAGTGCTCGACAGACCCGCCCGGATGGGTGATCTCGGTGGGCGACATGGCGGCATCGCCCACGATCACGACCTTGTAGTCGCTGGGGTATTTGTGCAGCACGTCCCACATGGAGCGGGTTTCGGTGCGGCGGCGCAGATTGGACTTCCACACGCCCTCATAGATGCAGTTGTGGAAGTAGAAATACTCAAGATTCTTGAACACGCCCCGCGCCGCCGAAAACAGGCGTTCTGTCAGGTCGATATAGGGGTCCATGGACCCGCCGACATCAAAGAACACCAGCACCTTCACGGCATTGCGGCGCTCGGGCCGCATCTGGACATCCAGATAGCCCTTGTTGGCGGTGGCCCGGATGGTGCCCTCAAGATCGAGCTCTTCCTCGGCCCCGTCACGGGCGAACTGGCGCAGACGGCGCAAGGCCACCTTCAGATTGCGGGTGCCCAGCTCACGCTCGGAATCAAGGTCCTTGAACCGGCGGTTTTCCCAGACCTTGCTGGCCTTCTTGTTCTTGGACTTGCCGCCAATCCGCACCCCGTTCGGGCTCCAGCCCGAATTGCCATAGGGGCTGGTGCCGCCGGTGCCGATCCATTTATTGCCGCCCTCATGGCGCTTCTCCTGCTCTTTCAGGCGCTCCTGGAGCGTCTTCATGAGCTGGTCGAAGTCCATTTCCTGCAGCGCTTCCATCTCCTCTTTCGTGAGATGGCGCTTCATCTGGGCGGTCAACCAGTCCTCGGGGATCTCGTCAGACTTGAAGAGATCCCCCAGGGCCTCGATGCCTTCGAAATGATGGGCGAAGACCTTGTCGAACCTGTCGAAATTCCGCTCATCCTTGACCAGCGCCGCCCGGCTGACAGCATAGAAGCTGTCCACCTCCTGCTCGATCGCGCCCTTTTTCAGGGCTTCGAGCAGGGTGAGATATTCCCGGGTGGAGACCGGAATCTTGGCGGCGCGCAGATCGGTGAAGAAGCGGTGGAAAAGGGCCATGGCTACTCCGCGAGCAAGGTGTCCACGAGGGCGAACAGATCGGCGCGCGCCGCGTCCTGGTCTGCTGCCGGATAGCGCATCATATACGCGGCCAGGGCGCCGTCATGGGTGCGCGTCCCCAGAACCACCCGTTGCACGCCGGTCGGCGCGGGATGTTCGAACACGCGCTCATACATGTTGACGCCATCCGCGCTTTCAAGCTCGGTCCAGCTCTCGCGGCGCGCCTCGGGAATGGCGTTCAGAAGGGCGTCCATCGCCGCGGGGCTGTCGTCAGCGTCCACAAACTGCACCCGCAGGCCGAAATCATCGAGAGACCAGTACTGGCAACCCGGCGCTTCGTAGATGTCGAACAGCAGGAAGCCGTCCTCCATCATCGCGCAGCTGAGCTGGTCATGCACCGCCGTATTGGCGTCCGCATGCCAACCCGCATTCTCGGGATGCAGGCTGACGAATTGCCCGGTCAGCGCCGTCCCGTCTCCGCCGGCCATGGCCACGCCGCGCCATTGCTCGGCGGCGAGATGGGCGGGGTTGGCCGCGAGAGGAGGCGGCAGCTCCCCCATTTCGCTCAGGATGTCCCGGCCGGCGGCTGCGTGCATCGCGGCCTCTTCCCAATCGGACTGACGCGCATTGATATCGGTCAGCATGTGCCGGACCCGGTATTGCGACAGCGCGTCCGGCGCCGCGTCCAGCGCCAGCAGGGCCTGGTCCTCAGCCTGGTCGTACTGGCTGGCGAACATCGCCTGCATGGCGCCGCGCAGGGGCTCCATGAAGCTGGGGTCCGGCTGTGTTGACAGGCTCAGGGCGGCGGCGAGGAGGAGAGGCTTCATAAACATGGCTTTCAGTCTGGGAACTCGGTAAAGGCTCTGATGATCCGAGCCTTACCCTTCCCGACGCGTCATGAAAGCCAGGCGCTCGAAGAGTTGAACATCCTGTTCGTTTTTTAACAGGGCGCCGTGGAGCGGCGGGATCAGCTTGCGGGTGTCGCGTTCGCGCAGGATGGCGGGATCAATATCCTCGGCGAGCAGCAGCTTGAGCCAGTCCAGCAGTTCGGAGGTGGAGGGCTTCTTCTTCAGGCCCGGCGCGCTGCGCACCTCGAAGAACATCTCCAGCGCCTCGGCCAGAAGATCGCCCTTGATGCCCGGGAAGTGGACATTGACGATCTGCTCCATCGTCTCCTCGTCAGGGAAGGCGATGAAGTGGAAGAAGCAGCGACGCAGGAAGGCGTCCGGCAGTTCTTTTTCGTTATTGGACGAGATGATCACGATGGGACGCTGCTCGGCCTTGATCGTCTCGCCGGTCTCATAGACGTAGAATTCCATCCGGTCGAGCTCCTGCAGGAGGTCGTTGGGGAATTCGATATCGGCCTTGTCGATCTCGTCGATCAGCAGGACCGGGCGGACATCGGAATCAAACGCCTCCCACAGCTTGCCCTTGCGGATATAGTTTTTGACGTCGTGGACCTTGTCGTCTCCCAGCTGGGAGTCGCGCAGGCGCGCCACGGCGTCATACTCGTAAAGGCCCTGATGCGCCTTGGTGGTGGACTTGATGTGCCACTCGATCAGCGGCGCGCCGAGCGAGGCCGCGACCTGACGCGCCAGCTCGGTCTTGCCGGTGCCCGGCTCGCCCTTCACCAGCAGCGGGCGTTCGAGAATGATGGCGGCGTTTACTGCAGCGGCCAGCTCTTCGGTGGCCACATAATCCTTGGTGCCTTCAAAACGCATGATCGGGTGTTTTCCCTGTTTTGTGTTCTCTCTCGTCCGGTCGTCCCCCACGACCGGTTGCAGCGCATTCGTGTGCACTCTAGCGGTGGGTCTAGCGCGCGTCATCCTTGCGCAGCGCCTCGAACATAAGCTCGGCGCGGCGCCAGTCATACTCGGTATCAATATCCTGAACGCGTTCAGGTGCAATCATGATCGGTATGGAGCGAGGTGAAAAGACCGGAGCCTGCTTGCTCAAGGCCTTGGGGCGGCACCAGAAAAACTGTGCGGCGTCGTGGAAGGCCTCTTCGAGATCCTGCGACCGTGAGCTGATGAATTCAGGATACATGGGCGCAAGACCGGGCCCGGTTTTGCTGTGGACAGCTTTCAGCGCGCGCTGCACCGGGAAGGCGAAGGGGGTGACCGAGATGGCGTAATCCTGCTCTGGCGCTTCAACCAGAGCGTTATGTCCGCGCGCCAGGTCCGCCGGGCTCAGAAACGGAGCGGTGGCGTAGATCGCGCAGACCAGCTCCGGCGCGTGGCCGGTGACCTCTTCCATCGCCGCCATGGCGTGGGCGATGACGGGAATGACGCCGGTAAAGTCATCCGCAAGCTCCGCCGGACGCAGGAAGGGCGCGCTGGCGCCGGCGGCCTTTGCGACCTCCGCGATTTCAGGATCATCGGTGCTGACCACCACATGATCAAACAGGCCCGTCTCAAGCGCGGCTGAGATCGGCCAGCTGATCATGGGCCGGCCGTGGAAGGGGCGGACATTCTTGCGTGGAATGCGTTTGGAGCCGCCGCGGGCGGGGATGACCGCGATCTTCATGCTCAGCGCTTTGTGTTCAGCGCGATGCCGTGGATTTCCGACACCGTGGAGGGCAGGTGAAAGCTCTTGGACACCTTGGTGTGTTCGTCAAACACGGTGATGGCGGTGTCGATGGCGATGTTCTGGCTCACGCCCATGGCGGCGGAATAGTTCCGGTTCCGGCTCTGACCGATGAAGAAGCGCGCGCCGTCATGGGCGAGGCCGCGGGCGAAGCCCGGAAATTGCCCCACGCTCTGGGCGTTGTTCTTCAGAAGGCGTCCGCGCAGGGAATCGAGCACCACCAGCGAGCCGTCCACGAAGTCGATTGAGTGCGGCATCCAGAGGTCCGAGATGACCGGTCCGACCCAGCGTCGATCGGCCAGATCGTATTCCAGCACCACGCCGTCAAAAACGTCCCGCTTCCAGTTGCCAGTGGCGGAGAACATGGACAGGTACACGCTGTCGCCCAGCACCAGAATGTCATTGCAATGGTGTTGCGCCGAGCCGGAGCGCGCCTGTTTGGGGCTGATCGGGATGCGGTCGATCTCGTCGCCATCTTCTGAATAGACGAGGATCGCATCAAGATAGGAGCAGGCGATGAAGTATTGCCGCTTCTCCTCGGACCAGCTCACGCCATGACAGCGCGCGCCCTGTGGCAGGGCGAAGGCCTTGAGGATGGTGTAATCGCGATCAAAGGTGATCAGGCCGCGCTCATCATCAATGGCGATGAAGTGCTCGCCATGGGGGCGCAGTCCGTGGAAATTGCCCTTGAACACCTTGCGAAAACTGTGCTTCGCGCCGGCAATGGTCAGCTCATAGAGCCCGCCGCCCGCTTCGGGATCATCAAGCGGCGGCAGGCCACAGGTGAACAGCACGGTTTCTTCCAGGCTCTCCATTTCCGCGATGATACGCAGATCGTTGAGCACGGGGCTGACGACAAAATCCTGACCGGGGACAAGGCCCATCCCGGCCAGTTGTTCACCCACTTCCACAAAGGATGTGGTGCAGATCACCACGAATGGGCGGGGCGTCGCCTCCTGCAGGCTGTCAGGACGGCGAATGCTCAGCCCGGCCTGGGTCTCGCCATGAAGATTGGGGTTGTTGTCGACAATACCAGTGACGCCCTTGATCCGGCGCAGGGTCTTGTCGGCGATATTGCCCGCGCCCGCCAGCACGATGGGACGGCCCCGGCCGCGCATGTTCACATCCGCGAAGGTCGTGAATTCGGTCGTATTGGTGTGGCTCATACCTCGGCGCCCTTGACCATGTACTGCTCGCGACGCGGATCATTGGGCTCCAGATGCACCGGGCCATAGCTCGACGCGCCGCCCCAGACATCATCCTTGACCCATTGATCGTTCTCGATGCGCCAGACGCGCGGATCGCGGAAGGTGTCGCAGATCTGGTCGAACTCGGCTTCGCTCATATCGACATATTTCAGCCAGCGCTCGAGATCGCGGCGCGGTTTGACATGGTCATGCTTTCTGACCATTTCGAGCCCGGTCTTGTAGTCCATCACTCCCAGACGCACGTCCTGGCTGGCATGGTCGGTGGCGCGGCCATAGCCGAACTTGATGAATTTGAGATAGTCGTGAATTCCGTTCTCGTGCATGTCGTCGAGATTGGAGATTTTCCGGTAGGTGCGCTCGAACGGGTATTCGGCTTTCTTCCAGCCATATTCGGCCTCGGCCACGGCAGCGCACTTGTTGCCGTTCCACTTCTCGTAAAAGCCCAGATACACGCCGCGCACGCCGACACGGTCGATCTCCTCGTCAGACGGGTAGACGGCGAAGTCGAGCTCCTTCTCGGTCAGGCCCATTTTCAGGTCCGGACGCCCATGGCGCTCCAATCCCTCATCAGTGAAATCATCCCAGTCCAGCCCGTGAAGGTCGTGTTCCTTGCGGGTCTTGGCGGTGAATTCGGGGAAGTCCGAGTAAGAGAACATGCCGCCCAGATCGACCCAGCCATGATCGCCCCACAGCATCAGCGGGATGTCATGCAGGACAGCCTGCTTGATCGGATAGGTCTTGATGCCGGCATGATTGTGCCAGTTCATGTCGCCATGCAGCTTGAACCCCAGAAGGTTCATCTTGATCAGCACGTCCAGGCCGGGGCGATAGATAATGTGATCCGCGCCGAAGGCCTCGCGCATGAGCTGGAGGTTATACTCGCCTTCGGGCAGGAAATTGTTGCCGTGATAGGTCACGAGAAGCGGGCGCAGGCCCAGCTTTTTCACCGCCAGATGGGTCTGGTAATAGCTGTCCTTGCCGCCGCCTACGGGAATGACGCAGTCATAGCCCTTGGGGTTGCGATAATCGTCGACCAGCTCCTCGAGCATGGTCCAGCGCTCGTCCCAGTCGATATCCACCGTCTGGCCGGCCACACGGCAGCCCGAGCACACCCCGTTTTCGTCAAAGGTCAGCGGCGCCGCTGACGAGCTGGGATAAAAACAGGTCTTGCAGAACTGGACACTCATGGCGCTTCCCTCAGGCTGGAGCGTAGCGGAGACGAATCATCGCCGTGCTTAAGGCTAACAAAACGCCTGAATCGTTAAGTTTAGCCCAAGCGATGCACCACAAACGGGAAGGGTGGGCCCTTGCGAACCCTGAGCGCACACCAGCCGGTCTATCTGCCGGGGCTGATCCTGTTTCACAAGATCGCCCTGAGCGATGTCTTCGTGCTGCTGCCCGACGTGCAGTTCCAGCGCCATAGCTGGCAGCAACGCAACCGGGTGCGCAATGGCAAGGACGCGATCTTCCTGTCGGTGCCGGTGAAGAAATCCGGCGATCTCAGCCGCACGATCCGCCAGACCGAAATCGCCGATGAGCCCTGGCGCAAGAAGCATCTGACCACGCTGAAACAGGTCTATGGAAAGCGCCCCCATTTCGACGGGTATTTTCCCGCCATCGAGGCGCTGATCGAGGCGGAGTACGAAAACCTGTCAGACCTCAACTGTGCGCTGATCCGGCATGTCTGCGCCGTCCTGGAGCTTGAGGCGCAGATTATCGACAGCGCCGAGCTGAACCATGAGGGCGAGAGCCAGGACCGGCTCATTTCCCTGTGTCATGCGGCCGACGCCGACGCCTATGTCTCCAATGTGGGGGCTGCGAGCTATGTGGATGAGGCGGGGTTTTCCGCCAAGGGCGTCACCCATTACTGGCAGGCGTTCACGCCGCCTGAATACAGCCAGGGCAAGGCCTTCATCCCCAACCTGTCCATCGTTGACGCCCTGTTCAATCTGGGCCCGGACACGGCGAAGCTCGTGCGCGGGTGCGGAGAGATGACACGGCATCTGGGCGTGGCGCAGGCGGCTTTGGCGTCTGGCTAGAGAACTCTTTCTCGTCATCCCGGACTTGATCCGGGACCCAGAGCCGGAAATACGACGCCCTGCCATCCCCTGGGTCCTGACGTTCGTCAGGATGACGAGGGCGTGTCATTTTACCTCTTTCTCCGCGCAGGCGGGGACCCAGAGACGGATATGCGGCGTTCCATGATCTCTGGGTCCCGGCCTTAGCCGAGAAAGAGAACATTTTTAAATGTCCTCAGCCTGTCATCCTCCGCTTCATGCGGGGGATCCATGCCGGTTGGTCGTATGATAGGTCACGGCATGGGTTCACCGGATAAACCGGTGAATGACGCTTTGAGAGGGGTAAAGGCGTTTACATCCGCACATCGAACCCGGCGCGTTGCAAAGCGCGCTTGCCGCCCCGGTCCGCCAGCTCCTTGAAATGCCAGATATTGGCGGCGGCGACAGCGTCCGCGCCGGCTTTGAGGCCCTTGGCGTAGTGCTCGTACACCCCGACCCCCGAACAGGCGATGACGGGGATGGTCACAGCCTGTGAGACCTGCTCGATCAGGGTGGTGTCATAGCCCGTGCCGCGTCCATCACGGTCTAGGCTCTGCAGGAGGATCTCGCCCGCGCCGCGGTCTTCCGCCTCTTTCGCCCAGCTCACCGGATCACGACCCGTTGCGGTGCGTCCGCCTTGGGTCATCACCTCATAGCCATTCTCGATCTGGCGCGCGTCGATGCTGACGACCATGGCCTGCGCGCCGAAGCGTTTGGAGACCTGGGTGATGAGATCGGGCGTTTCATAGGCGGCGGTGTTGATCGCGACCTTGTCGGCGCCGCGCTTGAAGATGTCGCGCACCTGATCGAGCGAGGTCACATGCCCGCCCCAGGTCAAAGGCATGAAGCAATGGCTGGCGACCGCTTCGAGCACTTCCATCGCGTCGGCATAGGCGCGATTGCCGGCATCCCGGCGGCCTTGCGCCAGTCCGGCGGTGCGGGAGATGTCGAGATAAATGAGCTCGTCCACCTTCCACTCGTTAAAGCGCGCCACCTCGTGCAGCGGATCGCCGATGATCTGGTGGGTGGTGAATGTTTCCGAGCGGACCAGCTGACCGTTCATCAGCAGAAGGACCGGGATCAGGCGCGGCATCAGCATGAGGCGACGAACTCCAGCCAGTTGGTCAGCAGGGCAAGGCCGGCCTTGTGGCTCTTTTCGGGATGAAACTGCGCCGCCCAGACCGAGTCGTGCTCCAGCGCGCAGACAAAGCGCTCGCCATGCTCGGACCAGCCTGCAGCGTCTTCGGGGCGCTCAGGTTCGCAGACAAAGGAATGGACGAAGTAGAAGGCTTCGTTCTCGGGTAGGCCCTTGAACAGGCCGTCGGTCTTGCTCGCCTCCACATGGTTCCAGCCTACATGCGGCACGCGATAGGGTGGATCATGGGGCGGCGGAGCCAGACGGCGCACCTTGCCGGGAATGATCCCAAGACCTGCGTGTTGGCCGTGTTCCGAGCTTTCATCGAGCAGGAGCTGCATGCCAAGGCAAATGCCCAGAAGCGGGCGGTGCTGGCCTGCGATCTCGTCTTTCAGCAGCTGGGCGAGACCCAGCTCCTGCAAATGCGCCATGCCTTCGCCATAGGCGCCGACGCCGGGCAGCACCACGCCTTTGGCGGCGCGCAGCACGCCCGGATCATGGCTGATCACAACATCAGCGCCGAGATGGGCCAACGCGTTCCGGACAGAGGTCAGATTGCCCATGCCATAGTCGATGATCGCGATGGTCATGACTAAATCTCGAGCAAGGCGCTGATCGCCTCGGCGGCGCGGCTCATGCCCAGCCCGTCAATCAGTTCGGGCCCTTTGTGACTGAGCGCCTGAATGGCGTCTTCGTTCTTGAGCAAGCTGTTGAGGTGCGAGGAGAGCTGCTCGAGATTGTCCCCGCTCTCATGCCCCAGATTGATCAAGGCGCCATGGTCCGCGAACCAGTCGATTTCGAGGATCAGGTTTTCAAGCTGCGGGAAGACGAGGGCGGGCGTTCCGGCGGCCAGGGCCTCGTAGACCACCATCCCGCCGGTCATGATCGCGACCGGCGCGCGGGCCAGATGGCTGGCGAGCTGATGAACCGGCAAACCCTTCTTGGCGATGCCGCCATTATAGACCGCCATCTGGCGGAGCGCCTCAAAGTCGGGAAAGCTCGATCCCACGATGATGATGAAGGGATGGGGCTTTGCGAGCGCCGGGCCGTGTTCCGCCAGCATCATCGCCCAATCTGTCGCGCGTTCGCCGCCGCCGCACACCGCAATGACGGGGCCTTTGCGGGGCGCATCGTGACGGGATTTGGCGAAGACCGGCGCGATCAGGGCGTAGTCTCCGCCACACAGCGCCTGCCCGCCGTCCCGCAGATTGGGATAGGCGTGATAATCGGAAATGACCGTGCCGTTTATGGCGAGGTCTGCCGGCGCATCCGACCCGAAATCATCAATCAGTATGCGCTTGAGCTGTGGCATAGCCTCGAGCGCGGACCACAGGAGCGGGTCTTTCGTCGGCTGGTCGACGAGGACGGCCTGGGCCTCGGTTTCAATGACCAGCGCCTTGAGGAAGACATCCACCGGCCCCTTGAGCGGTACGATCTTGTCATAGGGGAAGAAGTCCGACAGCGCTTCTCCCTGGCCCAGCACATGAACCGTCGGGCGCTGGGGCAGGAGCTCCAGCAGCCGCGAACAGCGCGCTGCGTGAGCCAGTCCGGTCTCGTGCAGGGCGTCCACGCGGATGATCAGCGAAGTCATGTCAGCGCCTCCAGTTCGGTCTCGATCACGGTGCGCGCCGTGTTGATTCTCGCCGCATCATACCGCGCATCGAGCCAGAGATTGATGGCTGACCGGCTCCAGGCGTCCGCATCAGGATGCGCGTCCTCTCGGGTCAGCATAGGGAAGGAATGGGAAAGCGACGGGTAATTGGTTCCCGCATCGATGCCGGCCTTGCGCAGGGCGTTCACCACGGGGTCTCTCACCTTCGGGTTGGCCCGTACGATCAATCGCCAGGGCGCGGTCTGATTCAGGTCAACGATTTGAAGCTGGGGCTCCAGACCGCTCAGGGCCTCGATCCAGTTGTCACGGCGGTCCTGACGCTCGGCCAGCCGGGTCGGCAAGTGGGCAAGGGCGCCCAGAAGCGGCTCTTCCGCCTCCGGGTCGAAGCTGAAGCGAAGCTGGCGCAGTTCCCGGACGAGGGTGGCCTCGATGTCTGAAGAGCGCCCGGCATTGCGCAGGGCGCGGCGATCGAGCATCAGCCTCTCCTCGTCACGCTCGGCCCAGTCATCCAGAGCCGGATAGCGCGAGGCGATCCGTCTGAGTTCATCGGCCAGCCTGGCGTCACGCGTGATCACGGCGCCGCCGGATCCTGCGTCCAGCACCTTGCCGGGACCAAAGCTGACTATTCGCGCGGCATCCTCGAGTTTCGTCTTCGGCGCAAAGCTTGAGGCGTTCGCATCGTTCTCTATGGCGATCCAGCCCAGTTCCTGCGCGGCCTTGCGGGTCTGCGTGAAGTCGAGCCGGAAACCGTAAAGATGGGTCAGAAGCACCGCGCCCCTCCGCCCCGGTCGGGACAGGATACGAAGCTGTCTGGCGAGGGCCGCGTCTGCGTTCACGCCGGTCTCGGCGCTGACGGGCGCCAGACGGACCTCAGCGCCGCTGGCCCAGGCGCAAGCCAGAAGGCTGGGGCAGGCGTTCGACGGGATCAGGATGCAGGAGCGGCCATGCAGGCCAAGCGCTTCAAACAGCGCCAGATGCGCCGAGCGCGCCCGCCCGAACAGGATGGCCTGTCCGCCGTCAAACGCCTGGGAGATGGCTTGCTCTGCGCGTTCTGTCATGCGGTCCCGTCAGTGATCATTGACCAGTCCAGCGGATCGCCGAATTTGAGATCGCGCGCCGCCGTGCGGCCCAGCACCTTCGTCCATTCGCGCGGATGCAGACCGCCGCCCGGACGCACCGAGCGGATATTGTCTTCACTCAGGGTTTCCCCCGCCTTGATGTCGCGCGTGACATAGAGCGAGCGGCGCACGGTGCGCGAGCCGACTTCGGATTGGGCCAGGCCCTTGCGCACGCCGCCAAGCGCGGCATGGGCGTTGCGGGTTTCTTTCACAAGGCTCGCCAACTCATTCGGCTCCAGCGAGAAGGCGGCGTCCGGCCCGCCATCCGAGCGGCGCATGGTGACATGCTTTTCGATCATCCGTGCGCCAAGCGCGGTCGCCGCCACCGGCGCCGCGATGCCCGGCGTATGGTCGCTGAGTCCAATGGGAAGCTGCAGACGGGTGATCAGGTCCGGTATGGATCTCAGATCCGCCTGTTCGATCGGGGTCGGATAGCCCGAGGTGCAATGCAGGATGCACAGGCGCTCGCACCCGGCCTGGCGCGCGGTCAGCACCGCTTCGATGATCTCGTCCCAGGTCGCCATACCGGTGGACATGACCAGCGGACGCCGCGTTTGCGCCGCATAGGCGATCAGCGGCAGATCGATCAGCTCAAAGGATGCGATCTTGTAGGCGGGCGGTTCGAACTGTTCGAGAAAGTCCACAGCTGTGAAATCGAACGGGGAGGAGAACACCTCCATGCCGTGCTTGCGACCGCGCTCGAACAGGGCGGCGTGCCAGTCCCAGGGCGTGTGCGCCTCTTCATAGAGGTCATGGAGCTTGCGCCCGTCCCACAGCCCGCCTTTCAGCACAAAACCCGGACCGTCATGGTCGAGCGTGATGGTGTCGGCGGTGTAAGTCTGAAGCTTCACTGCATCCGCGCCGGCTTCGGCGCAGGCATCGATGATCTCGAGCGCGCGTGACAGATCCCCGCTGTGATTGGCCGACAATTCCGCCACGATGACGGGCGGGCGGCTCGTATCCTCGATCTGGTCAAACACGGAAGAGGGGGCGGCCATGACAACGCTCCTGCCGGTTGAGGGGGCTTGTTTACTGTTATGGGGAGTCTTGGTTCATTAAGAATGAAGCCAGATGGAGACCGCGTCAGATGAGCCTGAGCGCCCACAATGCCCGTCAATGGGATGCGTTTTACAAGACCTCCCAGACGCGCGTGCCCTATACCGACGCCACGGTCTTCGCCCTGATTGCGCTGGCGCGAGATCCGGACGCCGTCGTGTTCGAGTTCGGCTGCGGCAATGCCCAGAATCTCGGCTTCCTGCGCGGGTTGTATCCGGATGCGGCGCTTCTGGGATGCGACGTGTCCGAGCAGGCCCTGATCAAGGGGCGTCAGACCTATGGGCGTCTGGGCCTGTTTGTCAGCGGAGATGCGCTGGCGCTCGCTCCGCAATCCATCGACGTCATCATCGAGCGCGCTACGCTGCAGCATATTCCGAAAGCCCTGGCGGCGGCCTATGTGCAGGAAATGCTCACAGCGCTCAAACCGGGCGGGCGGGCCTTCTTCGAAATCGCCAGCACTGATCACGGCTATGCCCGGATGGGGGACGGCTCGGAGGATCCGGTCTTCGGCCATCGCGTTTTCTACGATCTGGAAGAACTGAAGGCGCTGTTCAAGGGCTTCGATATTGATCAGGTCTTTGACCGCCGCAGGGTTCGCGTGGCTGGGGCCGAGCTGCAAAATGGCCGCCCCGTCTATGACGAAGCGGCCTTTCAGCTTCACCTGACAAAGCCGGCCTAGGCGGCTCTTGCGGCTTCGACTTCCTCAGCCAGCGCCCGCGCGACCTGTTTGAGGATCGCGATCCAGTCCGCATAGCCCTTGCCGAAGAAGGATCGCGCCGTGGGGAACCAGGGCGAACGGCCGGCGCCCATATGGCTCCAGATGCGGCCATGGGGGTGGATATACCAGATATTGCCGCCGGCCGCGGCGCCGAGCGAGGTGGTGGCGTTGGTGGGGCCGATGACGATGTCGCAGGCCTTTGCCAGCGCCGTGACCTGATCGAGGTCATTCTTCAGATCGATGCCGTCCAGCGTGTGCACATCCACGCCGAACTTTGACCTGGCGAAGGCGATATCCTCTTCCGCATCCCCGTACTGCAGGTTCACGAAGGTGACGCCGGGCGTTTTGAGGACAGGCTTCCACAGTTCGAAGGCCGAGAAGTGCTTGGAGCGCTTGGCGTCCATCTTCAGCGACTTCCACAGAATCCCGACCTTGAGGCCTTCGGGCAGTTCCGCCAGCTTTTCACGCCAGTGATCCACGTCGGCTTGCGGCGGGTGAAGTGTCGGCGTCTTGGCGAAAGAGTCCAGCGAGGTCCGAAACGCGCGTGCGGGCTGACCGAAGGGCGTCCAGAAATCGAACTTCAGCCCGTCTTCAAAGCCCGTCACGCCGCGCAAATCCTTGCCTTCGCGCTTGATGGTGCGGTGGGAGCCGACGATGGCTTCGGGATAGGTGGCCTGAACCATGCTCATCAGTCGCTTTTCGACGGCGATGTAAAGCTGGCCGTCCGGGCCGATGGCGTCGATGAGGTCTCGACCGAGCTGCAGGAACAGGATCTCGTCGCCCAGCCCCTGTTCGCCGACCCACAGCACCTTCTTGCCGCGCAATGCATCGACGTCATCGCCATCCCAGCGGGGGGCGTCGATCAGGAAATGGGTGACCTGGGAGTATTCGGGCTCCAGCCGGCTCTTGTAGAGCTCCCAGCCCTCTTCAAGCTCGCCGAGCGCCAGCAGGGACTGGGCCAGTCCATGGGACATGATGATCACGTCCTTCTGGGAGGCGGCGGTCTTCAGGGCCTCGCGGAAATGATGGGCGGACTTTTCCGGTTCGCCCAGGAGCTCATAGGCGAAGGCGGTGTTATGGTGGGCGCGCGCGAAGTCGGGCTGCAGACGCAACGCTTCGGCATAGAAGGTCAGGGCCTGATCGGGTTCGCCCTTTTCGAGCAGCGTCGTGCCGAGAGAATTCCAGAAATCCTTCTCCTCGGGATTGGCGTAGATCGCTGCGCGCAGAATCTCGATGGAATCCTCGAACTTGCCCTGATCTCGCAGGACGCCGGACAGATTGATCACCCCCGCAGGGTGGTTGGGCGCCATCTGCACGAACAGCCGCAGGAATTTTTCTGCCGCCGGCAGCATGTCCAGCTTCCACGCCAGCATGGCCAGGTTGAGATAAATCTCCGAATTGTGCGGATTGAACTGCCAAGCGCGTTCGTAAAATTGCAGCGCCTTGGCCAGGCGCCCGAGTCTTTCCAGACAGATTGCGAGCGCATGGTTCGCCAGAGAGCTTTCCGGCGCAATATCCACCGCATCCAGACACAGCTTGGCGGCTTTCGCCGCTGCGGCGCGATCATCATCGACAATCTTCATGGCGCGCTTGAGCAGGCCGATCGCCTTGGGGGGCAGATTGTCGTCCTTGCTCTTGGCCGAGGACAGGGCGCGCTGAACTTCTGTGGAGGCGGCTTCGTCGCGCCGGCCCTGAATGATGCGCACGGCCTCTTCTTCTCCAGCCGCCAGCTCAGCTTCAAGATCGAGCAATTCGCTCATCACGCATTATCCCTTGCAGTTTACGAGGCCAGCAACGGATGGTTCGATTAAGGTTGTGCTAATAATGAGCGACTGCGGCTCAGCAACGGTTTCTTCACTCTGTCCTGCTTGAGTGGCGAGGTCGGTGACCGTCGGGCCGCGCCGACGATGAAGGGTCAGACCAGCCATGCCGCTAAAGCTTTCTTTGAAGCCGGGTGAGAAGTTCGTTCTGAACGGCGCCGTCGTTGAAAACGGGGACCGCCGGGCGACCCTGGTGCTGCAGAACAAGGCCAGCGTCCTGCGGGAAAAGGACATCATGCAGGAGCATGAAGTCGATACCCCGGCCAAGCGCATCTATTTCCCGGTCATGATGATGTACCTCTCATCAACCAGTCAGGACGGATTATATGACGAGTTCGTCCTGCGTATGACAGAGTTCATGAACGCCGTGGGCTCGTCGGAAGTCCTGTCCGAATGCGTGTCAGTAAGCCGCGAGGTCATGGCGGGGGAGTTCTACAAGGCGTTGCTGCGTTGCCGGAAGCTGATCCAGTACGAAGCCAAGCTTCTGGCTGGACCGGACGGGGCTTAAAGAGGCGAAGCGTTCATGTCGTACCAGGCCTATAAAACCGCATCTTCGCGCACAGAAGATCCGCGTCAGACGGAGTACCGCCTGCTGGGCGAGGTGACGCGCGGGCTCATGGAAGTGCGGGATGCGCCCAAGTCCGAGATTCGCCAGCGCGTTGCAGCGCTGGACCGGAACCGGCGGGTCTGGTCCGCCTTTGCGGCGGATTGCGCAAGCTCTCACAATAATCTGCCCGACTCCTTGCGCGCCGGGATCATCTCGCTGTCCATTTTTGTCTCCAAGGAGACGAGCGCTGCGATGCGCGGCGAGACCGATGTCGAAACGCTGATCGATATCAACCGCACCATCATGCAGGGCCTTTCCCCCTCGGGGGGCTGATCGAGCGGCATTTTTACCCAGCCGGTCGAAATTGCCGGGCCGATCGGGGTGCAAGGGCTTTGCGCCCGCGCGGGCTAATTTCAAGCATCTGAAAAATATACCGTAATTTATGCCGCACCCGCGCAGTGCGCGGCATGGGGATTGCTCTGGCTAGAGCGGGACAAAATGTCCGCCGGCCAAGAACAGGCCGTTCGCTTCCAGAACGGAGGAACCCCACAATGATCGTTTCTGTGAACACCAACTCTGGAGCCATGATCGCGCTCCAAAATCTGAACAAGACCAATATGGACCTGCAAACCACACAGAACCGGATCAACACCGGTCTGGAAGTGTCCAGCGCAAAGGACAATGGCGGCATCTACGCCATCGCCCAGCGCATGCGCTCCCAGGTTTCAGGCTATGGGGTTGTCGGTCAGATTCTGGACCGGGGCGAAGCGACGCTCGACGTTGCGCTTGCCGCCGGCGAAGCGATCTCGGATCTGTTGATCGAGATGAATGAGAAGGCCTTGGCGGCGTCAGACGCATCCCTGGATACGGCGAGCCGCAGTGCTTTGAATGAAGACTTCAAAGCCCTGCGTCAGCAGATTTCCACGATCGTCAGCAATGCCGAGTTCAACGGCGTGAACCTCATCGATGGTTCGACCAACTCATTCGTGGCGCTGGCCAATCAGGACGGCTCGAACACCATCACCGTGAGTGCGGAAAACATGTCGCTCTCCGGCTCGATCGTGTCCCTGTCGGCCACGGCGTCGTTCGCGACCGCCACCCAGGCCAGCAATATCGCCTCTCAGATCGGCACCACGCTGGATTCGGTGAACTCGGCGCTCGCGCGTCTGGGCACCAAATCCAAGTCGCTGGAGATTCACTCCACGTTTGTCACAAAACTTTCCGACGCTCTGGAAGTCGGGATCGGCAATCTTGTCGATGCGGATCTGGCCAAGGAGTCTGCTGAATTGCAGGCGCTGCAGGTCAAGCAGCAGCTGGGCACTCAGGCGCTTTCGATCGCCAACCAGCAGCCGCAGTCGATTCTGTCCTATTTCGGCTAGGGCGAACGGATCGGGCCGGGATTGCTGCCGCAATCCCGGCTTTTTCTTTGCTTCAATATTTCATTAACCAAATCAAACGTCTGGCGACGCGCCTCTGTCGGCAAAAAGTGCCGCGCCCGGCAATATTTGCCTGCTCGAGCCGGCAAGAACTGCCGCGCTGCCCGCGTAGGGTAAACGGATTTCCATGTGCCGCTCGACGAACAATCAATGGCTTAGGGGGTGATCCTGCAGCAAAGGGTGAATCTGGCCCCAGCTTTGCTCCTTAGAACTCGGACCAGAAGGTCTGACGCGCAAAAAGCACGTCACATCAAACGTAGAAACGTTACAGGAGCCAAGAAATGGCGACGATCAATACCAACCCGGGGGCCATGATCGCCCTCCAGAACCTGAACCAGACCAACAAGGATCTGCAGCAGGTTCAACAGCGCATCAACACCGGCCTGGCGATCAGCTCGGCCAAGGACAATGGCGGCGTGTTCGCCATCGCCCAGTCGATGCGTGCAGACGTGGCGGGCTACAAGGCCGTCAACCAGTCGCTGGATCTGGCCCAGTCCACCACGGACGTGGCGCTGGCCGCCGGCGAAGCCATCTCCGACCTGCTGGTCGAAATGAAAGAGAAGGCGCTGGCGTCTGCAGACACCTCGCTGGACACCGCGTCCCGCAATGCCCTGAACGAAGACTTCACCGCGCTGCGTGACCAGATCGGCACCATCGTGGCGAACGCGGAGTTCAACGGCACCAACCTCATCCAGAATGGCGCGACCGACATCACGGCGCTGGCCAATGCGGACGGCTCCAACACCATCACCATTGGTGCGGAAGACCTCAGCCTGACCGGCACCACGATCACTCTGTCCGCTGCGAGCGTCATCAACACGACGACCACCGCGAATGCTGCGGTGTCTGCGATCGAGACCTCTCTGGACAATCTGAACTCCGCGCTGGCCCGCCTCGGCACCGGCTCGAAGTCTCTGGAGATCCACTCCACGTTCGTCAACAAACTGTCTGACGCACTGGAGCGCGGTATCGGCAACCTGGTCGACGCAGACCTGGCGAAAGAATCCGCCCGTCTTCAGTCGCTGCAGGTCAAGCAGCAGCTGGGCACGCAGGCGCTCTCGATCGCGAACTCTGCGCCGAGCTCGATCCTGGGTTACTTCCGGTAATCCCTAAGGCTTCGGAGGCGGGCTCATAGAAAATGGCCCGCCTTCGGAAGTGTCGCACAAAAAGTGCGTCGTACCCGTAGAAACGGAAATTTTGAAGGAGCCAAGAAATGGCGACGATCAATACCAACCCGGGGGCCATGGTCGCCCTCCAGAACCTGAACCAGACCAACAAGGATCTGCAGCAGGTTCAACAGCGCATCAACACCGGCCTGGCGATCAGCTCGGCCAAGGACAATGGCGGCGTGTTCGCCATCGCCCAGTCGATGCGCGCCGACGTGGCGGGCTACAAGGCGGTGGGTCAGTCTCTCGACTTGGCGCAGTCCACTGTGGACGTGGCTCTGGCTGCAGGTGAAGCGATCTCCGATCTTCTGGTGGAAATGAAGGAAAAGGCGCTGGCTGGCGCGGACTCCTCTCTGGACACCGCATCGCGCAATGCCCTGAACGAAGACTTCAAGGCGCTGCGTGACCAGATCGGCACCATCGTGGCGAATGCCGAATTCAATGGCACCAACCTGATCAACGGCACGCAAACCGGCGGCATCTCGGCTCTGGCCAATGCTGACGGCTCCAACACCCTCAATGTGGGTCAGGAAATCATGTCGCTGGGCGGCACCAACGTGACTGTGGCGGCGACGGCGTCGTTCACCACGGCCGCCGCGGCCTCCGGTCTGGTTGCCACCATTGAAACCTCGCTGGACAACCTCAACACGGCTCTGGCCAAGTTGGGCACCGGCTCGAAGTCTCTGGAAGTCCACAAGACCTTCGTGGGCAAACTGTCTGACTCTCTGGAAAAAGGCATCGGCAACCTGGTCGACGCAGACTTGGCGAAAGAATCCGCCCGTCTCCAGTCGCTGCAGGTCAAGCAGCAGCTGGGTACCCAGGCGCTCTCGATCGCGAACTCTGCGCCGAGCAACATCCTGGGTTACTTCCGGTAATCCATAGTGAAATCGGCCGGGGTGTAACGTGGGGTTCCGCCCCGGCCGACTTTCCCAGGTGACATGTCAGAGAGCATAGGGAGAAAGTAGGAGGCGCCGACGCCGCCAAAGCGTCGACGAGAAGAACATGAATATCGGCAACATCTTACCGGTTACCAACGCCCAGGGCGTCGCCCCTGAACCTGATCCGTCAGAGAAGGCTGTCGCCTCGCTGTCGAAACGGGGCCAGATCGGCGGAGAAGAGACCGACAAGTCGGTCGCCGAGCAGGGCTCGGCCGTGGTTCAGAAATCCGCAGACCTCGAACGCATCGAGTCGCTGCGCGATCGTGTGAATGCGAGCCTTCGGACCCGTTTGCAGATCGATCGCGAAGAAGAGAGCGGTAAATTCATCTACCGCCTGTTCGATCCGGAGACCGGCGAGGTCATGCGGCGCTGGCCGCCAGAGAAGTATCTCGACCTGATCGCCTTCCTGAAGGACCAGCAGGGCGGCGTGGTGGATGAGCGGGTCTGACCTGTCGGCAGATTTGAACCGGCGCATCGGCAAAAATTAACCATGCAGGTCGTCGGCTGCGGATCGCAGCTCGACGAGATTTTGATTCAAAGCATTGTTTTAATTGCGACTTGAGCGCTCTGGCCGAACTGGCCCATGGATTGCTCCTAACTGTGATGAGCGGCCGTCGAATGCGGCGCAGAATTGCAATCGGGAGAAGACCAATGGCGCTCAGCGTCCACACCAACACCTCGGCGATGATCGCCCTGCAGAACCTCAACAAGACCAATGAGGACATCCAGGGCGTTCAGAACAAGATCAACACCGGCCTGCGCGTTGCGGGCGCGAAGGACAATTCCTCGGTGTACGCTGTGGCGCAGGGCATGCGCTCGGATATCGGCGCACTGGGCTCGGTGAAGTCCTCGCTCGACCGGGCGGTCTCGATCGGCGACGTGGCCATCGCGGCCGGGGAGTCCATCTCAGACCTTCTCATCCAGATGCGGGAGAAGGCGACCGCGGCGCTGGACCCTTCAATCGACACCTTCTCCCGTCAGGCCTATGACAGCGACTTCAAGGAGCTGCTGGATCAGGTGCAGGTCATCCTGACCAACGCCGAATTCGACGGCGCCAACCTGCTCAATGGCTCCCTGACGAACGGCATTGCCTTCCTCGCCGATGCGGACGCGACGCGGTCCGTGACGCTTGAAGGCCAGAACCTGTCCATCTCCGGAGCCATCATCACCCTGGCCAATAACGCCAGCCTCGGGACCGTAACGCTTGCGGGCAATGTGGTCAGCGCCATCCAGACCAGCCTCGACAATGTGAACCAGGCGCTGGCCAATCTGGGCTCAGACCTCAAGAAGATGGAAGCCCACCGCACCTTTGTGGGCAAGCTGACTGACAGTCTGACCGAAGGCGTGGGCAATCTGGTGGACGCCGATCTCGCCAAGGAATCCGCACGCTTGCAGGCCCTTCAGGTCAAGCAGCAGCTGGGCGTTCAGGCGCTGTCGATCGCCAACTCCGAGCCTCAGATCATCCTCAATCTTTTCGGCGGCTAATCGCCTTTCTGACATCACCACCACGGCGAACCGTCCGACTTCTCCCGATGTCGGGCGGTTTGTTGTTTTCAGGGCGGGGCGGACTCAGCACACTCTGATGCGAAGCCTCAGGGAGCGGATGGAATGAGCGACGGCTTTCTGCCTTACGGACGCCAGTGGATTGACGACGCGGATATCGAAGCCGTCACGACCTGCCTCAAGTCGGACTATCTGACGACGGGACCTGCCGTCTCCGCTTTCGAGCGCGCGTTCGCGACTGTCGTTCAGGCGCCCCACGCCGTGAGCTGTCACTCGGCCACGGCCGGTTTGCACCTGGCTTATGACGCGCTGGGGCTGGGGCCGGGCCAGTGCGCCATCGTGCCCGCGATCACCTTTGTCGCCACCGCCAACGCCGCACGGTATTGCGGTGCGGATGTCATCGTGTGCGACGTGGATCCCGATAACGGACTGATGACGCCGGACACGCTGTCTGAGGCGCTGCAGCAACTGGTGGGCCGTCCGGGCCTGGTCGCGCCGGTCCATCTGGCCGGCGTTCCCTGTGACATGCCCGCACTTGCTGAGCTGGCGCGGGCGCACGGCCTGTCGGTCGTCGAGGACGCCTCCCACGCGGTCGGCAGTCTGGATGAGGCCGGCTCGCCCACGGGCGCATGCCCGCATTCTGACGCTGCCGTGTTCTCCTTCCACCCGGTCAAGACGCTGGCCTGCGGGGAGGGGGGTATGGTGACGACACGGGATGCGGCGCTGGCCGAGCGCATGGCGCTGACACGCTCTCACGGCGTCGTGCGCGAGGCTGACCGGTTCGAACGGTCCGCAGGCGCGGACGAGCCCTGGTGGTATGAGATGCAGGCGCTGGGCTGGAACTACCGCATGCCCGACATCAATGCGGCGCTCGGACTGTCCCAGCTCAACAAGCTGGAGCTGTTCGCGTCCCGCCGACGCCAGCTGGCGCGCGCCTATGACGATTTGCTGGAGGGGCAGGGGTCGCTCCTGGCGCCGTCTGCCGGGCGCGCTGGCGTTGATCCCTGCCGGCATCTCTACAATATCCGGATCGATTTTCAGGCCCTCGGCAAGCCG
The DNA here is from genome assembly GCF_002433705.1 of Oceanicaulis sp. UBA6590. Lineage (NCBI taxonomy): Bacteria > Pseudomonadati > Pseudomonadota > Alphaproteobacteria > Maricaulales > Maricaulaceae > Oceanicaulis > Oceanicaulis sp. UBA6590. The sequence continues at coordinate 75,148 of NZ_DJIQ01000062.1, read as the reverse complement.
CGCGCCCAGGTGATGACCGAGCTGCGCGAGCAGGGTATCGGGACCCAGGTTCACTACATCCCTGTGCACCAGCACCCCTATTATGTGCGGCTGAACGGGGAGCGGACATTGCCGGGAGCCGAGCATCATTACGCGCGCACGCTGTCTTTGCCGCTCTATCCGATGATGGCGGACGAAGACCCGGAGCGGGTGGTTTCAGCGCTGAAGGTCGTTCTGGGGCTTTAGGCGGGACGCTTTTCCATCAGCGCCCAGGTGGGGTTGTCCAGACCGCTGGTGCGTTTCCAGGCAAAGCCGTCAGCCACCACTTCAAGGTCCTTGAACCGGTCCAGGAAGAAGCCTGCAAAGTCGCGCTTCCACAAATGGTCGGTCATGCCGCGATAGACGAGCTCGACGGGATCCGGATTGAAGTATTCCGACACCAGGATGAAACGCCTGGAGACGCGATACATCTCGTCGGCGACCTGACCGAGATTGTCAGGATGGACGTGGATCAGCACGCCATTGGTGAAGACCAGATCCATGCTCGCGTCGTCAAAGGGCAGATCCTCGCCGCGGCCAGCGCGGATATGGCTCTCGGGCAGCACGCCATCCTTGATCACGGTTTCGCGGGCGCTGTCATTGGGCTCGATCGCGAACAGCTCGGCGTCGCACAGGCGCTGGAGGGCGCGTTGATTGAGCCCCAGATTGCAACCGACTTCGCAAATCGTCTGCGGTTCACGCGTGCCAAAGGCGTCCAGCCAGCGCGACCACAGACGGGTGCGCGCCCGGATGCGGAATTCCTCCGGGCTGCAGCGCTGGGTGTATTCGTCGCCGAATTCGCCCGACCAGGTGTTCACGGGATCATGGGACATGGATCAGGCCTTCAGGGCGAGTTTTTCGTTGAGGATGCTTTGCAGCGCCCGCGCATCGAGGCGCTCGGGGTTGGAATCGGACTGGTATTCAAAACCTTCGGGCACCGGCACGGCGCCGTCAGCGAACCATTCCGCCCGCAGGCGTTCTGAATTGTGCGGCAGGATCACATAGCGATCCTCCAGCTCCACCGTGGCGCGGGAATCGTCCGCCGGCACCATGACCTCGTGCAGCTTCTCGCCGGGGCGGATGCCAACCATCTTGTGCGGCAGGTTCGGCGCGATGGAGCGAGCCAGATCCACCGTGCTCATGGACGGGATCTTGGGCACGAAGACCTCGCCGCCCTTGGCCATTTCCAGCGCGGACAGCACGAAGTTCACGCCCTGCTCGAGCGTGATCCAGAAGCGCGTCATGCGCGGATCGGTGATGGGCAGATGGTCTGCGCCTTCGGCTACCAGCTTCTTGAAGAAGGGCACGACCGACCCGCGTGAGCCGACCACATTGCCATAGCGCACGACCGAGAAGGTCGGGCCGTCTTCCCCGCCCATATGCTGGGCCGCGGTGAAGATCTTGTCAGACGCCAGCTTGGACGCGCCATACAGATTGATCGGGCTCGCCGCCTTGTCGGTGGACAGGGCGCACACATGCTTCACGCCGCGCTTGATCGCCGCGCGGACGACATTCTCGGCGCCGAACACATTGGTGCGCATGCATTCAAACGGATTGTACTCCGCGATCGGCACGTGTTTCAGCGCAGCCGCGTGAACCACGACATCCACGCCGCGCATGGCCATGTCGAGCCGGCCCTCATCGCGCACATCGCCGATGAAATAGCGCATGAAGCGGTGCTCTTCGGGATTGAAGCGCTGGGCCATCTCGTACTGCTTGAGCTCGTCGCGCGAGAACACGATCAGCTTTTTCGGCTTGTACTCGTTGATGACGGTCTGGACGAAATGATGCCCGAAAGAACCCGTGCCCCCCGTGATGAGGATGGTCTTGCCATTCAGGTCGATGCGGGGGCTGCGAAAGTCGCGCCCGAGAAACAGGCGATCCACGTCATCAGACGCGCGTTTCGGGCTATTCGGCGGCTGGCTCATCGAGACGACTTTCCATCATTCATGGATCAAGTATTCAGGCCACGATCAGTGGTGTCGGTTAACGGCCCGTTAGGCGGGTAAAACTGATACTGGGATTCGAAGGAAGCGACAGCTTTCCAGCCTCGGGGGACATGATGGGCGCGACAGTGATCGTACAGGCGGGGGGCGGCCTTAACGCCTTGCCCGACCGCGAGCTTGTCTTCCTGGGCGACCGCTCTGCACTGGCCTGCACGCTGGAGCGCGCTCGCCGCATTCCCGGCGTAGACCTTGTCGTCTGTGCGGCGCCGGATGATCGGGACCATGATCTTGTCGCTGAAGAGGCCGCAGATTGCGCCGTCATGGTCGTGCGCGGCCCTGCGGCTGACCCTCTGGGACTGATGGCTCAGGCGGCGCGGGAGGCGGAAGCGCAAACCGTGGTGCGCATCACCAGCCAGTGCCCGCTGATCGATCCGGTGATCGCTGGAGGCGTTCTGGCGCTTCTGACTGACGCCAGCGCGGATTACGCCTCCAACACCATGCCGGCGCGTTTTCCTCATGGGCTTGATTGTGAAGCGTTTTCAGCGATTCTCCTGGCGGAAGCCGATCGCAGGGCCGATACGCTGGCCGAACGCCGCTCGGTGACCGGCTGGATCCGCCGCCATCACGGATTGACCCGCGCCAACCTGACCGGGCCGGGCGGCGGGCTGGAGCATTTGCGCTGGATGCTTGAGACGCCGGAGGACGCCGCCTTCCTGCAGGCGCTGTTCGCCGAGCTGGGAGGCAAGGCCCTGATGGCGAGCGCAGCGGAAATCGCGGCGCTCTGCCTGCGGCGCCCTGATCTGAGCGAGCTTAATGCCGACCGGGTGGATTATGCACGCCTGGTGTCCTCTGAGCGCGCCAGCGTTGAAACCCGCCCCATGCGGTTTCCCTTCGCCGCATAAAGGCTTGCCGGGGCGTTTACTCTAAATCCTAACGATTTGTTTGCTCGTCGGGGCGTAATCTGCCTTTCGATGCAAAAGGTGCGTCGTTCGTTCGGGATTCAGGCTGTAGACGATGGTCATTTCGTCCAACCTTCTCAGCGCCTGGTATGGCGCGCAGAGTGCAGTGGCGCTGTCGCGGACGACAGCGTTCTCCTCCTCTGCGTCCAATGCCCAGAACGCCAGCCAGTCCCGGTCGAGCGAGGTGTTGCCGCCCTGGGATGCCCGCGGCGAGATCGAGGCGCTGGATGTGCTCAAGCGCAGCGCCCTCGCAAACGGCGTCTTCTTTGACAAGAAGCTGGGTGATTTCGCCAAGCTCGATGTGGGCGAGGACGAAAAACAGCTCTTCGCCATGTATCAGGGCCTGCGTCGTTTGCAGGCGCTCGGGGCGGAAGCGACCGAGAAGACGACCACCGACACGCGCCGTGATTTCCTGAACCGCCGGTTCCAGGAAGGGCTTGAGCAGCTCAACAGTTTCTTTGGCGAACTCGATCTTGAAGGCGTGACCGTCCTCAAGGGTGAGGAATTGTCCAAGGCGGAGAGCACGCTCGCCATTTCCCGCGGCGTTTCCGAATACACGACCGGTATTGTCCACTCGGGCGCATTTGATGCGGAAGTGGACAATTTCCAGGGCGATGTCTCCTTCACCATCAATGTGAAGAAGTCCGGCGTCAGCACCCCTGTCGCCATTGATCTGGCGAATATGGGCGCGACCCCGCGCACGCTCGACAATGTCGCCGATTACATCAATACCGAGCTTGAAGCCGCCGGCATGCTGAGCCGGATCGAGCGGGTGAAGATTGGCGAGAAGGACGAGAACGGAATCATTCCTGGCAATGATTTCGGCTTCAAGATCAAGGGCATTCTGACGGAGACCCTGAGTTTTGAGCCCGCCAGCGGCAATCCGGCGGTCTATATGGTCGGGGTGTCCGGCGACCGCGAGGGCGCGGGCGGACAGCTGACCAAGTATGTCGATATCGCCAATGGCGGCGAGGCGGCGTTCATGCGTCGCATCGAGGCCGAAGGCAGCGTCACGACGAAAGATGTGGCGGTGCCGGGCGGCGAAGAGGGCGAAACCGAGACCCGCACCAAGACCGAATCCAATCCGTTGCGCATCCTTGATTCCGTGCAGGGCGCAGATGGCGGCCTGTATGTGGTGGGCTATGCCTCCAATGGCGTGGCCGGTCAGACGATCAAGGGCGAACAGGATCTGATCCTGATGCGCTATGACACGACCGGCAAGCAGGTCTGGGCCCGGACGCTGGGCGCTGCGGGCAGCGCGGAAGGCGCGTCCATTGCACTGGACGCCAATGGCAATGTCGTCGTCGCCGGGTCCATCGAGGGCGAGCTGGGCGACACGACCCAGCTGGGCGGTTCGGACTCGCTGGTGTCCAAATTCTCCGCCGATGGCGTCGAGCAATGGACCAAGCGTTTTGGCGGCAATCAGGATGACAGCGCGACGGCGGTCAGCGTCGGCGCAGACGGGACCATCTATGTCGCGGGTCAGACCGACGCCCCCCTGGGCGGCGTGGTCAATGCGGGCAAGTCCGACGGCTATCTGCGCGCCATCGATGGCGACGGCAATGTCATCTATACGCGTGCGGCAGGCGCCAGCGCGGGGGAAGACAGCGCCCAGTCCATCGCCCAGGCGGCCGATGGCGGCCTTATCATCGCCAGCGAGGTTGAAGGCCGCGCTGTCCTGACAAAGTATGCCGCTGGCGATGACGGAACGGGCGCTGCGGTGTGGTCCATGGACCTGGGCGATCTGGATGGCGGTCGCATTGGCGAAGTCACCGTGGGCGATGATAGCGCGATCTATCTGGCGGGCGCCGCGGGCGCGGGCTTTGCGCCTTCGGCTCCCCTGACGGCCAATGCCGGCGGACGCGACGCCTTCCTGATGAAGATTTCCGACGGCCCGAGCGCCAGCGTGGATTTCACCACCTTCCTGGGCTCGGCCGAAGACAATTCCGCCAGCTCTGTCACTGTCAGCAATGGCGTCGCCTATGTGTCGGGCAAGACCTCAGGCGCATTGCCGGGGCAGACCCAGACCGGGGACCGGAACGCCTTTGTGGCCGGGTTCGACACCACCAGCGGCGCGGTGACCTTCACCCAGCAGCTGTCAGGCCGCGGCGGTCTGGCCGAGGCGAATGCGGTTGTGGTGGATCCCACCGGCGATAACGCGCTCGACAAGCTGGGCTTCCCGACGGGCGAAGTGCGCTATGCCGACAGTCGCGTGATCACGGCGCGCTCCAGCGTGCGCGAAGGCGACCATTTCTATATTTCCGTGGATGGCGGCCGGAAGAAGAAGATCACCATTGATGCGGATGAGACCATGCGGTCTCTGACCTTCAAGCTGAATGCGGTTCTGGTGCTCGACGGCACGTCTGACGTGCGCCGTTCGGCCAATGGCGACATGCTGCGCATCAAGCCGCGTGAGGGCGTGAAGATCGAACTCTTCGCAGGCGATCAGGGCCGTGACGCGCTGTCCGGTCTGGGCCTGCCTGAGGGGGCGATCATTGGCAAGGGCTCGCTTCTGGACAAGGATGACAGCACGTCTGACGCCCCCGAGATCTTCGCCATGGAGCTGCCGACCTCGATGTCCATCTCCAGCAAGGACGCCGCGACCAAGGCGCTCGAGGCCCTCACCAAGGCGCAATCGGTCATCCAGCGCGCCTATCGCGACCTGACGACGGACCCGGCCCTGAAAGCGCTTCTGGACGGGCCGCAAGCGGGCAAGCGCGGCGGAGCCGTGCCCTCCTATCTGACGGCGCAGGTCCAGAACTATCAGGCGGGTCTGGACCGTCTGCTGGGCGGCGGCGGCGGATCCACGCTCGGCCTGTTCTGATCCGAAGACGTCTGCAGACATGAAAAAGCCCCGGAGCCAGGCTCCGGGGCTTTTGTCTGTCCGGTCTCTGGGTCAGACAGTCTGGTTGTAGGCGAGGGCCGAAACGCCAGCGCTCTTTGCGCCCGGGCCGTACCCGGCGGCTGTTTGCTGCTGGCGCGCAGCTTCATCCGCGATGGCCTTCACCAGGCCTTCGGTCAGCGTTTTGAGCGCTTCCACCGCATCGCCATTGCGGGCGAGAGCGGCTTCAAAAGTCTGGGTGGAGGCTTTCAGGCGCGCCTTCAGCTCGGGGGCAAGGCCGGACAGCCGCGAACGGTCCTTGCTCGCAAGCTTGGTCTCGGTGCGATAGAGCGTGGCGAGCTTGGTCTTCTCGGCCTGAAACTCCACCGCCTTGTGGGGCATGTGGGCTTCAAACAGTTCGGTTTCCTGCTCGAGCAGTTCGGTCAGGCGTCCCGTCAGCTGGATCAGCGCCTGGGCGCGTTCGGTCGGGTTGGCGGCCGCGAGTTCGGTCATTCTGCGCCTCCTTCTTGCAGGGCCAGCATTTCACGCATGACGGAGTCAGCCAGGCCGATGCCGCCAGCCTTGGCCATCACCTTGGCGTATTCTTCATTGAGCATGGATTTGAAGGCGCTCTCGCCGGGGCCGCCGCCAAAAGTGGACTCTGTCGTCTCGCCCAGCATGTGCTCCATCATCTGCGCGAGGAAGACCGCTTCAAAGTCCTCGGCGGTCTTGCGCATCTGTTCGGGTGATTGCGCACCGTTCGGGCGGGAAGTGGACGCCGTGCCGCGCGCGGCGAGCATGGCGTTCTGCATCTGGGCGTCGAGAAGTCCGTCCATTACAGCACCTCGATTTCAGCTTGCAGCGCGCCCGCCGCCTTGATGCTTTGCAGGATGGTGATCATGTCGCGCGGGCTGACCCCGAGCGCATTCAGACCATCCACAAGCTCGCGCAGGCTGACCGTGCCGTTGAGCACGCCGAACTCGCGCAGCTCTTCCTCGGCGGTGACATTGGTGCGGGGCACCTCGATCGTCTGACCGCCATCTGCGAAGGGCAGGGCCTGACTGACCTCCGGGCTTTCCGTCACCGTGATGGTCAGACCGCCCTGGGCAATGGCCACTGTGGAGACGCGGACATCCTCGCCCATCACGATGGTGCCGGTGGATTCATCGATGACGACGCGGGCGCGCATGTCGGTCTCGACGCGCAGCTGCTCGACTTCGGCGAGGAGGGCGACCATGTCGCCGTCAAAATAGAGCGGGCGGGTCAGCGCGACGGTGGAAGGGTTCTGCGCCGCCGCGGCGTCCGCGCCCAGATAGGCGTTGATGGTCTGCGCCATGCGACGCGCCGTGGTGAAATCAGGATTGCGCAGGGCCAGGCGGATTTGCGCCTGGCCGGCCAGATCCCATTCGAGCTCGCGTTCGATCACGCCGCCATTGGCGATGCGGCCATTGGTGGGCACGCCGCGGGTAATGGAGGCGCCGTCACCCTCTGCAGAGAAGCCGCCGACAGCAAGGGACCCCTGGGCGACCGCATAGACATCGCCATTGGCCGCCATCAGCGGGGTGGCGATCAGCACGCCGCCCTGCAGGCTGTCCGCATCGCCCAGGGCGGAGACCGTGACGTCCACGCGAGAGCCCTGCATGGCGAAAGGCGGCAGCTCGGCGGTGACGATCACCGCCGCCACATTGCCCGTGCGCAGGTCGGCTTCACGCACATTGATGTTGAAACGCTCCAGCATGGAGTTCAGCGCCTGACGGGTGAAGACCGCATTGCGCAGCGTATCGCCGGAGCCGTCGAGGCCCACCACCAGGCCGTAACCCACCAGCTGGTTGTCCCGAACCCCTTCCACATCCGCGATATCCTTGATTCGCGGATTCGCCTCGGCGACCGGGGCGGCGAGGCAAAAGAGCAGGGCAAGCGTTACGAAAAGCCGGGTCATGCTGGCGGAGTTCTCCGACAAGAAAATTTCTACATCGATCCTGTTGCTAGAAACATGCCAGTTTGGGCGCCCGTAAGTATTTGATCTTTAATGACCAGGAGTGGGAAAACCTTGCCGCCCAGCCTTCAGCTTGTCCGGGGTGGGCAATACCTGCCCATGGCTCGGTTTAAGCAGTCATTAAGTTTGATTAAGCACACTGTCCGCATGCTTTGAGAGGACTCGAAGGGCATCATGAAGGTCAATTCCTCCCGACCCCTGCAGGGCGCATCCAGCGCGAAGCGGAAGGATTCCGCGTCCAGCGCCAGCGCATTTGCGCCCGAAGGCGCAGCCTCTTCTGGCGGGCCGGTCTCTACGACCGCGCTCAGCAGCGCTTCGGCCATCGGCTCGGTTGACGCCTTGCTCGCGCTTCAGGGCGCAGGCGACGCCCTGTCCGGCAAGCGCCAGGCCACGGAGCGGGCCTTTTCTTTGCTGGATATTCTTGATGATCTCAAGCTGGCCTTGCTCGACGGCGTCCTGCCGCGCGAGACCCTGGTCAAGCTGATGGAGACCCTGCAATCGCGCCGCGATGCGACTCATGACCCGCGTCTGGAAGCGGCGCTCGATGAGGTGGAGATCCGTGCAGCGGTCGAGCTGGCCAAGCTAAGCTCCTGATCCCCTTGTGACAAAGGTCAATACGTCTGTCACAGCTTGTTCATGACGCTGCTGAATTAACGTTGCAACCGTATGAGCAGATTGACTTGACCTTGACGGTCGATATTCTCCGCCGCGCTCAGGCCGGCGGGGGCTGCATACGGAGACGGTCTCATGAGTGTTATGGATTCAAGCATTGAGCTGCCGACGGGCTACCGTCCCAGCGAGTCCGAACCCTTCATGAATGAACGCCAGAAAGAATATTTCCGGCGTAAGCTTCTGGCTTGGAAGGAGGAGATCCTCCGCGAAAGCCGTTCGACCTTATCAAACCTTCAGGAAGATATCGGCGCTCTGCCCGATCTTGCGGATCGCGCCTCGACCGAGACCGATCGCGCTCTGGAGCTGCGGGCCCGGGACCGTCAGCGCAAGCTGATCTCGAAGATCGAAGCAGCCCTGCGCCGTATTGAGGAAGACGAGTACGGCTATTGCGAGGAGACGGGTGAGCCGATCTCCCTGGCGCGTCTGGATGCGCGTCCGGTAGCAACGCTGAGCCTTGAAGCCCAGGAACGTCACGAGCGTTCAGAGCGCGTCCATCGCGACGACTAGGGCTGTCAGGCCCGTCTGACCCAGTTTTCCGTCGACACGAGATAGTCCAGCGCATCCTTGGCGTTCGGGAAGGCTTGCGCCTGTATGCCGGAGCTTGAGAGCAGCTTGGACGCCCGCGCCGAGACGACGAAGGTCTGCGGATTGAAGACGTAGGCGATTTTGACGCGTCGCGGAAAATGCTTGATCGCGTAGTCCACGCGCTCGCTGAATTCTGCGAGCGTGTAACTGATCTGGGACTGGCTGTGGTCGAACAGGACGCCCGTCCATTGAGGTTCCGCTTCCAGGCGACGGCAGATATTGACCAGTCCGGGTTCGGTCTCGGCGTTGGTTTCCAGCCCGGTGATATTGTACCGCAATACTCCGATCTCCGGCATTTCAATGCGTTCGAGGCCGTAAGGTGTCATGCTTGGAATTGCCTGTCTGATGACTGGGACGCTATGGAATTTCTAACGCATACGTCCTTGATAAAGCCTTACAGTGAATGGGATTAGCGAGGGTCGACCAGGGCTTGCACAAAAAAAGCGTGACCGGGGAGGGTCACGCCTTGTGCGGGGTCTTGAGCGCTTCTGGCCGGCTCAGGGAAGCAGGTTGGGCTTGGTCGGGCCTTGAGCCTTCACGGTCTGGGACGTGTCATCCGCCTCCCCGGATGCGAAGGCCAGCGCATCTTCAAAGCCGCCAAGCGCCCTGGCGTTCAGGCCGGCTGATTTCATCAGCCGGGTGATGTAGGCGGCATGCATCAGGTTCGTCTCGTCATAGACATAGGCGATGCGCAGGGCGGGCGGCATGCCTGCGCTCAGTATCTCGGCGACCTTGGCGAACTGGCTGACGGTGTGATCAAACCGGCAGCCCTGATAGTTCATGATCAGGCCTTCATACCCATGGGTCCTGACGCGTTCGCACAGTTTTGGCGCGTTGATGAGGCTGTGTTCGGCCTTGTTCAGGCCTTGCATGTGGATGCCCAGCACGCGGCCTTCAGCATATTCGGTCCGTTCAACTGACAGGCTCATCAGCGCACCTAGAAAGGCCAGAGGAGATTGTAGAGCTCCTGGCCCACCGGCGGACGCTGCATTTCGGAAATATGTCCCCGGCCGCCATAGGAGATCCGCGCTTCGGCGATCTGCTGATGGTCGATGGTATTGTCCGCGGCAATGTCCTGGGGACGCACGATGCCGGAGATCAGGAGTTCGCGCACCTCGTTGTTGATGCGCACTTCCTGGCGGCCATGGATGACCAGATTGCCGTTCCACAGGACGTCGACCACGATGGCCGCAGCGGTCAGCGTGATGCTCTCGGAGCGGTTGATATTGCCCGCGCCCTGGGTGGAGGAGGCCGAACCGAAGCTGGCGAGGCTCGCCGGGTCGACCGCGTCATTGAAGAACTGGTCGAGCGCTGCTTCTCCGCCGAAGAAACTCGTCAGGTTCGAATCCTCGGATGTTGTGCGCGAACGGGTCGTCTGGTTGGAGACCTGGGCGCTGTCCGAGATGTCGATGTTCACCGTCAGGATGTCGCCCACATGCGCGGCGCGCGGATCCCCGAAGAAGGTGGTGGAATTGGCGGCGCGCCAGAGCGAATTGGGATTGTTGCTCTGGGCGCGGGCTTCTGCGATTGCGCGGGCGCGCGCGAGGCGGGCGGCTTCCGCCTGACCCGCGGTCGGGCCATTGGCCCCTGCTTGTCCTGTCAGCGCCGCCGCATTGTCGATATCGTGCATCGGCGGTGTCTGGCCCACATAGGAGAGCCGGTCGGTTGTGGCGCAGGCGGTCAGTGAAAACGCGCCCAGAATGACGGCGCCGCCGAGAAGAATGCGTTTGAAGGTCATGGCTCAGGACTCCACGGATGACGCGCCGGACCGGCCGCCGAGAACGCTCGCGCGGCCCGGGCCTTCGACCCAGGCTTCGACCGTGCGGTTCGATTGAAGGTTCACGAAACGGATGAACTGGCCTTCGCCGCCATTCTCCAAGGCGCGCGCCTGCGCGCTCAGGGTCAGCGGGCCGACCCGATAGACCAGCGAGACCAGCTCGCCGCGCTCCACCACGACGGGAGGCTCCACATCGTAGCTGCGCACCGGACGATCAGCCGTCAGCGCGCGTCGCGCCGTCATGCCCACAAGGCCGGTTTCCGCCAGGATGATTTCACCGCGGACCTGATTCTCAGGCAGGCGAACCCAGTCCACATCGGCGGCGGTGATGGTGTCGCCGCGGGCGATCGTCCGGTTCAGCACCGGCACATCGGCCACACGCTGCGCCCGGCCTGAAACCGTCAGCGGATCACCGCCGGGATAGGGCGCGATCTGGGCGCGGAACAGGTTGGAGCCGGCGTCATGGTCAAAGCTGACCAGTTCCGGTCCGCCAAGCGTGTCCACGGGCGCAAACAGATCCTGCCTCAGACTGGACAGATTGACCGCATGCACATGCCCGGTCTCCACAAAGAGGGCTTCTTCGATCATCGCGGTGATTTCCGAAACGCTGACCGTCCTGGCCTCCCGTTCCACGGTGACGCGCAGCACGCCGCCCGCATTCGCCCATTGCAGCCCCTGACGGGCGGCGACATCGCGCACGAAATTGGGGTCCAGAGAAATCGACCGGCCCGGCGCCGGGGCGCGGGCGAGCAGCACGTCGCCGGCGACGCCGGCATTGTCGAAAAGGTCGGACAGGGTGATGACGCCGTCGGCGCTGACCAGGCGCTCCTTGAGCACCACGGGCGTTGCGACCTCCTGCGCCTGCGCGGCGCCCGCCGAGAGCGCCAGAATAAGGGTGAGTGTGCGGAGCATGACCTATCGCGTCCTCAGCGCAGGTTGGAGGAGGTGGCGAGCATCTCGTCCGCCGCCGTGATCACGCGGGCATTCATCTCATAGGCGCGTTGCGCCTGGATGAGAGAGGTGATCTCGGTCACCGCATCCACGTTGGAGACTTCCACGAAGCGCTGGCGCAAGGAGCCAAACCCCGGATCGGTCGGGGCGCCAAGATTGGGCGCGCCCGAGGCCGCGCTTTCCAGAAGCAGGTTGTCGCCGATCTGCTCCAGGCCCGCCTCGTTGGGGAAGGTGGCGAGCTCGAACTGGCCCACGACCTGAGGCTGGGGCTGGCCGTCCAGAAGGACCTGGACCTGCCCTTGATTGTTGATCACCACCTGCCGCGCCTCGGCGGGAATGACGATGCCGGGCATGACCGCATAGCCGTCTGCGGTGACGATTTCGCCATTGGGGCTGAGGGAGAAATTGCCGGCGCGGGTATAGGCGTCATTGCCGTCCGGCAGCTGAACCCGAAAATACCCCTGGCCGGAAATCGCAACGTCATAGGGGTTGTTGGTTTCGCTCATCCCGCCCTGTTCGGTAATACGGTAGACCGAACCGGCGTTCACCCCGAGGCCGACCTGAACGCCCGTGGGCACGATGGTGCCGGCGTTCGAGGAGTTGGCGCCCGGTTGGGAGATCGTCTGATAGAGCAGATCCTCGAACTCGGCGCGCTGCCGTTTGAACGCGATCGTGTTCATGTTGGCCAGGTTGTGGGAAATCACCTCGACGGCCAGTGACTGGGCTTCCATCCCGGTGGCGGCGGTAGACAGTGCGCGCATGTGAGCGCCCTCCTTCAGAACAGAAAATTATGGCCGGCCGAGGCGATCGATCGCCTTGCGGCTAAGCTCGTCGGTGTCTTTGATCATGCGGCTGACCGAAGCGTAGGCCCGGCTCACTTCCATCATGGACGTGATTTCGAGCATCGGTCGCACATTGGAGCTTTCCAGAAAGCCCTGCTTGACCTGCGGAAGGTCCTCGATCACGCGTTCGGCGTCTTCAGGGGCGACATAGCGATTGTCGCCGGTCTTGTTCAGAACGCCCTGATCGGCGAAGCGGACGACGCCCACCTGGGCGATCTGCTGGCCGTTCTGGGTGACGATCCCGGTTTCGCCGATTGAAATCTGACCGGCCGCCGGATCCAGAATGATCGGCGCGCCGCCTGCATCCAGAACGCGGGCGCCATCGCCTGCGACGAGTTCGCCCTGCGGGCTCAGCGTGAAGGCGCCGTCGCGGGTGAAGCGTTCGCCCGCATCCGTTTCCAGCATGAAGAAGCCGTCGCCCTGCAGCGCCAGGTCAAGCGGGCGGCTGGTATGGGTGGGGGCGCCCTGGCTGAAATCGCGGCCCATCGCCCATTCATCGACGAACCGGGCGCGGTTGGGGCCATCCTGGTGACGGGCGCGCATGGAGGTGTCGGGCTCGAGCATCATGCGCTCGGCCTTGAAGCCCTGGGTGTTGGCGTTGGCGATATTGTTGGCGACCACATCCATCTGCCGACGCAGGGTCAGCTGGCGGGTCAGTCCGATCAGCATGGTGTTGTCCATCGCCTGTAGTCCTTCTGAACGCGATTGCTGCGGCTTCTGGCAGCGACACCAGACTCATGGCAAACACCGTGCCATGGTTAACGCATTGAAAAATATAAATGTGATTGGGAGATCAGGCGCTTTGGGCGGCGAGCCTTGCCTGTCTGACTGCAGGGCGTGGGAAAAATCTGCCCAGCGAAGCCGTTTCCAAACGGATCGTTAACCGCAGCACTGATTAATCGTTGGCGGAACAGTGCAAATCCGCAAGCCAAGGGAATCAGCTTCATGGCTGAAGACACCGAAGACGAGACCCGCGAAGACGGCGTCGAAGGCGAAGAAGGTGAAGAGGGCGCCAAGAAAGGCGGCCTCAAGAAAATGATCCTTTTCATCGGCTTGCCGGTGATCCTCGTCATCCTGGCCGGGGTGGCGGGCGCGTTGTTCTTCCTGGGCGGCGGCGATGAGGAAGCCGCGGCCGAGGGCGAGCATGGCGAGGCGCATGGCGAGGCCTCCGCTGACGGTCATGGCGATGGCCATGGCGGCGGCGACGGTCATGAGGCCCCGCATCTGGCGGAGCTTTTCCAGTTTGAAGAGCCGCTGATCGTGGACATGTCCGGTCCGGACAATCGTTCGGTTCTACTGGAAGTGCGCATCGCGCTGGCCTTTTCCGATCCGGAAGTGGGCGAGATGCTGCACCGCGAGGACGTCCAGATGCTCCTGCGCGACGAATATGTGGAATTCTTCCGGGCCTTGCGGGTGGAAGACATTGACGGATCGACCGGATCACACCGCATTCGGATGGAGTTGATCCGCCGCACCAATCTGGTGCTGGCCCCGAAAACTGTGGACGGCGTGCTGCTGCCCAGTTTCGTGATGCAGCAATAATCGGAGACCGGAATTGAGCGACGAAATCGATCAGGATGCGATGGCGGCTGAATGGGAGGCCGCTGCTGCGGGCGAACAGCCTGACTTCGACTCCTTGGGCGATGACGGCGATGATCTGGCGTCCGAATGGGAGGCCATGGTCGACGGGGACGGCGAGACCTTCCTGCCCCAGCACCAGTCTTCCGGCCCCGAGCGCATCCTCAATCAGGAAGAGATCGACTCCCTTCTGGGCTTCTCGGTTTCTGATGACGACGCCAATGAGCGCTCGGGCATCCGGGCGATCATCAACTCCGCGCTGGTCTCCTATGAGCGCCTGCCGATGCTGGAGATCGTCTTTGACCGCCTTGTGCGGTTGATGACGACCAGCTTGCGAAACTTCACGTCCGACAACGTGGAGGTGAGTCTGGACAACATCTCCTCCATCCGGTTCGGGGATTATCTGAACTCCATTCCGCTGCCGGCCATTCTGGCGGTGTTCCGCGCCAAGCAGCTGGACAATTATGGCCTGCTGACGGTGGACTCCAACCTGATCTACTCGATCGTGGACGTGCTGCTGGGCGGTCGCCGCGGCACCTCGGCCATGCGGGTTGAAGGCCGTCCCTACACCACGATCGAACGCACGCTTGTGCAGCGGATGATCGAGGTGGTGCTGGCCGATGCGCGCCAGGCGTTCGCGCCGCTGACGGAAGTGGATTTCGACCTCGACCGCGTCGAGACCAATCCGCGCTTCGCCGCCATTGCACGCCCGGCGAACGCCGCGATCCTGGTGAAGCTGCGCATCGACATGGAGGATCGTGGCGGGCGCATCGAATTGCTGCTGCCCTACGCCACGCTCGAACCCATCCGGAAAATGCTGCTGCAGCAGTTCATGGGTGAGAAGTTCGGCCGCGACAATATCTGGGAGAGCCACCTCGCGACCGAGCTCTGGTCCACCAAGATGGAAGTCAGCGCGGTGCTCGACGAGATGCAGAAGCCCCTGGGCGAAGTGATGCAGCTCAAGGTCGGGGATACGCTGATGCTGGACGCCGGTCCGGACGGCCTGATCGAGCTGCGCTGCGGCACGGTTCCCCTGGCGCACGGCCATATGGGCCGAATCGGGCACAACATAGGCGTTCGCCTCGACCGTCCGCTCAGCGCGACGGCGAAGAAAAGTTTGATGGGGTTCTCATGACGCTCGCCGGTCTCGCCTTTGAAGCGCTTGTCTGTGTTCTACTCTTGATGGCCGTCATCATGTGCTGGCGCGTGGACCGGCGCCTGCGCGCCCTGCGCAGCGGTCAGGACGGGCTGGTTGGCACGATCACGGGTCTCAATGATGCGGTTGAGCGCGCCCGCGCCACGCTGAGCGCGCTGGATCGCGCCACGCGGGACGGCGGCGAGAGTCTGCGCGAGGAGGTCGATCGGGCGCGCAAGCTGGCTGATGAGCTGCGCTTCCTGTCCGGCGAGGCGGAACTCAGCGCGGAACGGCTGACGCAGCGTCCTCGGCGTGAGGCGCCGCAGCCCCAGGACGATGACCCGGAAGCCACTCGGTCCCGCCGTCGGCTGAATGCGTTGAAGGCGCTGCGCTGATCATGACCGCTGTTCGTCCCCTCATGTTGCTGACCGTCGTTCTGGGCGGATTGCTGGGCCTGAAGGCCCTGTCGCTGGCGGATGAGGCGGCGACGCTGATTTCCGAACGCGCCGAAGCGGCGAGCGCGCCGCCGGCCGATGACGGCCATGGCGGCGGCGGGGATGACGCACATGGCGCGGATGAGCCTGCTGAAGAGGTTGATGAAGGCCCGGCGCCGCCTGCTGCGCCGCCGCCCTCGGCCAATCCGGCCTTGCGCGCCGCGCCGACCACGGCCCAGCTGGGCCTTGAGCGTCGTCTGGCGGAGCGTCGCCGGTCTCTGGACCAGCGCGAGGCCGAGCTTGATACCCGTGAGCAGTTGCTGACCGTGGCCGAGCAGCGCGTGGATGACCGGGTGAGCGAACTTGAAGCGCTGCGCGACGAGGTCCGCGGCCTGCTGGGCATGCTGGACGAGCGTCGCCAGGAACAGATCGACGCGATCGTGGCGGTGTATTCCCAGCTCGAACCGCCTGCTGCTGCCGACATCCTCACCTCCATGCGGGAAACCGATCAGACCACCTTGTTGCTGGTCGCCGAGCAGCTTCAGAACACCAATGCGCGGAAATTCGCAGCCATCATGGCGGAGATGCAGCCCAGCTTCGCCGCCGAGCTGACCTACATGCTGCGCATGCGCGCCGAACCGCCAGAAACCACCGCGGAAGCGGAGGCCCGCCTTGATGCGGCGGCGGGATAACCGGCTCCAGCTGCTTGCCGGAGCGGCGCTGGGCGTCGTGATGTCCGCGTCTGCGCTGGCTCAGGCGCCGGCGCGCATCGACGTGTCGCGTCAGGGGCCGACCGCGCGCGTTCAGATAAGTCTGCCCGAAAGCGAGGGCGAAGGCCTGACCGCCAATGCCGAGGTCGCCGCCGGCGCGGTGCTCGTGGCGCGTCTGTCCGAGGCCATTGAGGCGGACACGGCCGAGATCACGAGCGCCTTGCCGGATTATGTCGCCATGGCGCGGCTTGATCCCGATGGCCGGACCCTGCGTCTGGCGCTGAACCGCACGCTGGAAGGCCGGGTCTCGGTGTCACACAACATCATCGCCATCGATATCGCCCCGCCTGGCGCGACCCCCCTGCCGGATGTCGTCAGCCCCTATGAGCTGGCCCAGAGGGAGCGCGAACGGCAGGCGCAGGCGCGCGCCGCCGCGGCTGCGGCCGCCGCTGCGGCTCCGCCGCCGGCCTTGCCGGTCGATCTGCGGGTCGGGGAGGCGACGGAGTACACGAGACTGGTCTTCCAGTGGCCGCAAGAGGTCACCTATTCGCTCGAACAGGGCGATGACCGGGCCGTGCTGACCTTTTCACGCGCCGCCGAGATCAATCTGTCTGAGCTCACGGCGTCTCCGCCGCGTTTCATTGATGCGGTCACTCAAAGGGATGCGGAATCCCTGTCACTGTCCTTCCTGCTGTCTCCGGGCGCAGAGGCGCGGGTCTGGTCTGATGAGCCGGGCCGCGTGGTGTTTGACGTGTCTGTGGGCGCGGCAGGCGGTGCGGAATCCGTTCTTGCCGCCCTGTCGGACTATGCAGACCAGATGGAGGCGCAGTCGACTCAGGCGTCTCAGAGCGAGAGCGAGGACGATCCGTCCATCGCGGAAGACCCTGCAGAGGGACTGGGCGATGAGGGCGCGCCCGTCATCGAGGATCGCGTTGACCCGGTTCCAGCCTCGGGCGTCGTGCCGCTTGAGGCGCGGCGCAACGGAACCGATGTCGTGCTCAGCGTCCCCTGGGAGTCGCTTCCCGGCGCGGCGGTGTTCCGGCGCGGCGCGGCGATCTGGGTGGTCTTTGACGCTGCGGCGGATCTGGACGTGGGCGAATTGTCCGCCCTCGCGGGGCGGCACATCCGCAGCTATGACGTGCTGAGAGGGCCGGACTACACCGCGATCCGGATCGAGGCGCCGACTTCCACCCAGACCGATGTGCGTCCGGTGGGAACAAGCTGGGTTCTGACCTTTGGCGAAACCGTGGATCAGCCGCCTGCGCCCATCCGCGTGCTGCGCGAAACCGGCGTGAACCGGCCCGCCCGCCTGCGCTTCAATTTCAGCGGAGCGCGCAGCGTGCGCGAAGTGACGGATCCGGTCGTCGGCGACACGCTTCTGGTGCTCACCAGTGATGGCGAGAAATACGGGGTCATCTCACCGCGTCAGTATGTGGAAGCCATCATGTTGCCCTCCACCCAGGGCGTGGCGCTGCAACCCCTGGCCGATGATCTGGAATTCACGGTGCGTCCCGGCGGCGCCGATCTGACCCGGCCCGGGGGTCTCGCTCTGACGCGGGCGGCCAGCCCGGGGCTTTCGGGCTCGCTCGACCGTCCGGTCACGCCCGGTTTTCTGGACCTGGCCAGCTATCGCGGCGAGCGCCCGTATCGTGACGGCAAGGTGATGCTGCAGAGACGGGCGTCCAGTCTGGACCCGGAAGCCATTCTCAATCTCGCGCGCTTCCAGCTGGGCTGGCAGCTCTCGGCCGAGGCGCTGGGCCTGGTCGAACTGGCGGTCGAGGAGAACCCCTCGCTGGATGCGACCCCGGAGATCGCCGCCTTGCGGGGCGTGGCGAGCTACATGATGGGGCGCTATGAGGATGCGGAGCGGTATTTCTCCAACCCGGTCCTGGTGAACGACCCGGCCGCCCAGCCCTGGCGGGGGGCAACGGCCGCCCAGCTGGGCGACTGGCCATTGGCGCGCCGCCGCTTCGAGCAGGGGCGGGAAGCCATCTATTTCATGGATCCGGTCTGGCGCGCGCGTCTGACGGCGCTTCACGCCATGTCCGCGCTCAAGACCAATGATCTGGGCGCGGTCGAACCCTTGCTGAACGTGGTCATCGCCGAGGATTACGATCCCGAGGCGCGTGCGGAGGCGGGGCTGGTCGAAGCGGGCCTGGCGGCCGCCTCCGGCAATATCGACCAGGCGATTGCGCTCTACGATGAACTCAGCCGGTCTGACTGGCGCCCTGCGCATGCGCGGGCGCTGCTGGAAAAGGTCCGGCTTGAAGTCGCTGATGAGCGCATCCCGCTCGATGAAGCGGTCGAGATGCTTGAAAGCCTGCGGTTCCGCTGGCGCGGCGATGATGTGGAAGTGGAAGCCTCCACCATGCTGGGCGAGGTGTATGCCGAGGCGGGCCGTTACGCCGAGGCGCTCGACACCATGACCAACGCCCTGTCGCGCTTTTCCAACACGCCCGAGGCGCGCCGTCTGAGCGTGCGTCTGGAAACCCTGTTCCGGGATATCTTCCTGAACGGCGATGGCGATCGGATGGACCCGATGGAGGCGCTGGCGCTCTGGTACGAGCATCAGGACCTGACCCCGCCAGGGCCGGACGGTTTGCGCATGGCGCGCCGGATCGCGGCGCGGCTGGTGGAGGTGGATCTTCTCGAGCCGGCCTCCGAGTTGCTGGCGCACCAGGTGTTCGAGCGCAACATCACCATGACCGCTCTGGCCCGCGCCCAGGTGGCGGCGGATCTGGCGCGAGTCTATCTGATCGACAATCGGGCGGCGGACGCCCTGCGCGCGCTCGACAGCACGCGGATCGCCGGCTTGCCGACCGATCTTGTGGATGAGCGCCGGGTCCTGCAGGCGCGTGCGCTTGCGGCGCTGGGACGAACCGAGCACGCCCTGGAGCTGGTCGCCTATGATCAGGGGCCGGAGGCGGATCGCCTTCGCGCTGACATTGCCTGGGACGGCCGCAACTGGTCCGAGGCCGGGCGTCTGATGGAGACCCTGCTGGGCGATCGCTGGCGCAGCGACCGTCCCCTCGACCCGGCAGAGGCCCATGACGTGCTGCGGGCTTTGATCGCCTACGCCCTGGTCCAGGACGAGGCCGGCATGGACCGGGTCGTCGCGCGCTACGGCCAGGCCATGGGGCAGACCGAGCACGCCGCAGCGTTCAGCACGGTCGCCAATCGCAGCGTGCCGCCGGGCGACAGCCGCCTCAGCGCTCTGGTGGGCCAGATCGCGAATGTGCAGAGGACCGATGCGCTGATGGCGGGCTTTGGCCGCTATGACGAGGCTGGCCCCGAAAGCTAGGCGAAACCTAGCCGGGCGGAGGCATTCGCTCGAAGCTTTGCACCAGCGAGCCGATCACGAGCGACCACCCGTCCACAAGCACGAAGAAGATGAGCTTGAACGGCAACGAGATGATCACGGGCGGCAGCATCATCATCCCCATCGACATCAGAATGCTCGCCACGACGAGGTCAATGATCAGGAAGGGGATGAATAGCAGGAAGCCGATCTCGAAGGCGCGCCGCAATTCAGAGATCATGAAGGCGGGCGCCACCACATGCACCGGGGTGTCCTGCGCCGTCTCGGGCTCTTCTCCGGAAATGTTCAGGAACAGGCCCAGATCCTCTTCCCGGGTATGGGCCAGCATGAAGGTCTTCACCGGTTGCGCCGCGGCGCTGAAGGCTTCCTGATTGCTCAGCTGGCCCGACAGGAGCGGCTCCACGCCATCCTGATAGGCCTGGGTGAACACCGGCGCCATGATGAAGGCGGTCAGGAACAGCGACAGCGAGATCAGCACCGCATTGGGCGGGCTCTGCTGCAGGCCCATCGCGGTCCTGAGCAGGGAGAGTACGACCACGATCCGGATAAAGCTCGTGGTCATGATAAGGATGGAGGGCGCCAGGCTGAGCACGGTCAGCAGCGCGATCATCTGCAGCACGCGCTCGGTCAGGGCGGTGTCATTGCCGCCCAGCGAGATCGACAGGCCCGGCCCGGTGGCGGCGGCGTGCGCGTCCGGCGCGAGCAGAAGCGCCAGAAGGCCGATCAGGACAGCGCTTCCGATCTGCAGCCAGCGCAGGCGGATCATTGCCCGCCTCCCAGCCGTGTCACGGAGGCGATCTGAGTGTCGTCGTCCTCTGCTTCATCATGATCAGGCGCCACGGGTTCGAACACAGGCTCTGCAGGAGCGGGGCCGCGTTCGAGCACCTGTTCGCGCTCCCCGCCCAGCAGCAGCACATGCTCGGTGTCGTCGACCCTGACGATCACCACCTTGCGCCGCGGATCCAGGATCAGCGTCTCGGTGACGGACAGGCGTCGCTTGCGCGCCTGCGGCGACCAGCGATCCAGGGCTGGCAGCGCGCCGGTCCAGCCCGCGCGTCTGGCGAGCACCGCGAATCCGCCTAGAAGTCCCAAGACGAGGATCAGGGCGGCGAAATAGCGAATGATATCAAGCTGGTCCAAAGTCGCTTCGTCCTGTTCGCGAGGTCCGGACACGCAGGCGCGTCTCCTGAGCCTACAAGCCCTAACGGGAGTCGGCGGGGGAGTTAAGCTCTCCTTAACCGGCGCAGCGCAAGGTGATGAATGCAAAGTTAACTCTGGCGGAGGCGCCAATGCGCCCGGATGACATACCGCTCTTGGCCATGCTGCGCGACACGATGGGCTATCATGGCGCCCGTCAGCGCGTGATTGCTGAAAACGTGGCCAACGCCAACACGCCCGGATACACGCCGAACGACATTCCTCGCAGTGAATTCGAGCGGGTGCTCGCCGGACAGCAGGGGCAGGGCGCCGTCGGTCTGCGCACCACGCACGCCCAGCACTATGGCGGTGAGACGGGCGGCGGGTCGGCGCAGTTCCGCACCGAACGCGCGCCGGACAGTGAAACCACCGTCAACGGCAACTCGGTCGTCATCGAGGAGCAGATGGTGGACGCCAACGAGAACCGGATGCGGTTCGAGACGGCGCTGAGCCTCTATCAGAAAAGCCTGAACATGATCCGCATGGCGAGCCGCTCGCCGGGTCAGTGATCCTAAGCAACGCCAGAAAGGCAAACGGCTATGGTTGATCGCGTCTCTGAAACCCTGCAGATCTCTGCGGCCGGCCTGCGCGCGCAATCCTCGCGCATGCGGGTCATCGCCGAGAACGTGGCGAACGCGGAATCCACCGCGCGCACGCCCGAGGAAAACCCCTATCAGCGTCAGATCCCGGTGTTTGAATCCGAGTTCGACCGTCAGGTCGGAACCGAGCTGGTGCGCATGAATGATGTGGCGCTTGATGAGTCCGATTTCCGCATGGTCTACGAGCCGGGCCATCCGGCGGCGGACGGCGAGGGCTATGTGAAATACCCCAATGTCTCCTCGCTCGTGGAGCTGATGGACATGCGCGATGCACAGCGGTCCTACGAGGCGAATCTGACCATGGTGGAGGGCACCCGTCGCATGCTCGAGCGCACGCTCGACCTGCTGCGCCGATAAGTTTCCGGTCATTCGGGCTCTAGAAAGGGGCTGACCCATGGATCTCGCCG
The DNA here is from genome assembly GCF_002433705.1 of Oceanicaulis sp. UBA6590. NCBI lineage: Bacteria > Pseudomonadati > Pseudomonadota > Alphaproteobacteria > Maricaulales > Maricaulaceae > Oceanicaulis > Oceanicaulis sp. UBA6590. The sequence continues at coordinate 53,202 of NZ_DJIQ01000062.1, read as the reverse complement.
CCATCCGCGCCTATACCGCCGCCGCTCAACAGGCTGCCGGCGTACAACCCACATCCCAGACCAATCCCGTCAATGAAGCCCAGGGCGGCGATTTCGGCGATATGGTCATGAATGCGGTGGAATCTGTTCAGCAGACGCTGCAGCAGTCTGAAACCCTGACGGCGCAGGCCGCCACCGGCCAGGCGGAGCTTGTGGACGTCGTGACCGCAGTCGCCGCCGCCGAGGTGCAGCTGGAGAGCGTGGTCGCTGTCCGCGACCAGGTGATCCGCGCCTACCAGGAAATCCTGCGCATGCCGATCTAGAGGCGTCTGGCGGAGCCAGCCGGACTTTCCCGGCAGCGTGTGCAAAAGAAAACCCCCGGAGCCAGGCTCCGGGGGTCTCTTTTTGGATGCAGCGCCGCCTAGAAGGTGGCGTTCACGCCAGCGTAGAAGAAGCGGCCACGCGGCCCGGCGGGACGCGAGTACTGACCCAGATAGGGTTCTTCATCAAAGGCGTTGTTGATGCCGCCATAGATCTCCAGCTCGTCCTTGAGGAAGTAGGAGATCGAGAAATCATGCACCCAGGCGCCGTCGGCATGGGTGATGTTGGCGAAGTTCGGATCGCTCTCGAGGTCATCGAGCTCGATGCCGCCCAGCAGCTGTTCGGATTCGTAACGACCCTTCCAGCCCAGCGACAGATCGCCGATCGCCCAGGTGGCGTTGAGATTGAAGATCCATTCCGGACGGCTCATCGTCGTCAGCACGTCGGTGATTTCATCCGGCGCGGACACATCGCGGGTTTCCTCATTGGAGAGGAAGTTGGTGCCCAGCGAGGACAGGCGCAGTTCGCCGGCGTCCTCAAGGCCGAGGATCGAGGGCATGTCGAACGCATACTCGATGCGCCAGTCAATGCCGCTGGTCTCAACCGCCGCAAGGTTCACGAAGCCCGAACGGAAGCCGGTGATGAAGCCGATGGTCGGATCACGGTCGATCGCGGCGCAGAACTGGTTGTTGATCGTGGGAGCGTCCACGCAGTTCTGGGCGATGTCGAACGCGCCGAGCTGGTCGATCAGCCCGTCGATCTCGATCTTGTAGTAGTCGACCGTGACCGTCAGACCGTCAAACAGGCCGCCGAAATCCTCCACCGGACGCCAGATCGCGCCCAGGGTGAAGCTGTCGGCTTCTTCCGGCTCGAGGTCCGGGTTGCCGCCGCTCTGGCCCGGAATACGCGCGGAGACGTAATCGGTGGAATTGTAGGTGTCGATCGGAATGCCGATCAGCGCCTCACAGTTTGCCCGGCGGAACTGGCTGCCTGCATCGATGAACTGCGGGTTGCAGGGGTCGTTGCTGGCGCCCAGCGACACCGTGAAGTTCGGCGAGAAGGCCTCGGTGATGTTCGGAATCCGGACGGCGCGGGACAGGGTCGACCGGACAGTCAGTGAGTCGATGATCGTCCAGCGTGCGCCGACCGACCAGGTGTCGGTCTCGCCAAAGGTGTCATAGTCGGAATAGCGATAGGCGCCGTTCAGCTCGAAGTCCTGGATGAACGGGACATCGGAGATGATCGGAACCTGAAGCTCGCCGAAGAATTCGGACACTTCGATGAGGCCCGAAGACGCATTGGTCGGACCGCCATTGGAGTTGATGGTGCCGAACGTCAGGCCTGCCGCGCTGTAGGCGTCCGGCGTGAAGGCGCTTTCTTCCTTGCGGTACTCATAGCCCATTGCGAAGCCGATCGGGCCGGCGGGCAGGGAGAAGAACTGCTCGGACGTGCCCGACAGGGTGGCCAGGAAGTCACGTTGTTCGATCTCGTTCTGCGCGGTTGCGGGCTGGAAGATGAAGTCCGCCGCTTCCTGGCTGATCGAGTTCGCGCCCATGATGTTGATCGGCACGCACTGGCCGTCGCCCGGCGTGAAGGTCGTGATCTGGAAGCCGGCGTTCTGCGCAGGATAGGGCGAGGACGGCGGCACGTTCGCCGTGGGATCGATGTCGGAACGACAGACGATGTCGCCGGTCGACGGATCGATCACTGCGTCAATGGCGGCGAAGTAACGGTCTTCAAGACGCAGACGCGAGGTGATGTCCGCATCGGTCCGACCGTAGGTGTAGGACATTTCCCAATCAAACCCGAGCTGCGGGATGAAGCCGCGGAACCCGGCCACGCCGCGCATGGTCTTGCGCTCCGCCACAGGGTTGGAGCGGGTGGTGGTGTCCAGAACATCGCGGGAAATCGCGATCACCGGGTCAATGCCTTCCGCCCGCAGGGTGGCGAGCTGGGCGCGCAGGGCGGCCGGAATGAAGGGGTTGTCCTCGGAGATCGGAATATCGTCGTTGAAGCCGTTGACCTGATTGCTCTCGATCGTTTCCGTGAACACGTATTTGGCGTCCGCGAAGAACTCGACATTCTCGGTCAGCTCATAGCTGAATGCGGTCTGGAACAGGAAGCGGTCGGTCTGGGGCAGCAGAAGCTCGTCATCGGGCTCGGCGAAGACGCCGTCGCCGCCGCTTGCGTTGAAGCCGTCGATGAAGATATCGCCCGGATTGTACGGACGCAGCGTGCCGGTCTCGTCAACGATCTGGCAGGTCGGGATGCCGGCGAGGCCGAGGGTGTCACAGCCGGGCACGCCGCCGCTGGAGACCGCTTCGACAAAGGCGCTGGCGCCGCCATCGCCCAGGGCGATGATGCCGTAATGGCTCGAGATCGGCAGGCGGTAATTGGGCAGCCAGACATTGGAGAAGCGCGGATCAATGCCGGTCGCAGGGCCGTTGGGCACCAGCGAGAAGAGGCCGGTGCCGCCAAAGTCGCGATCCCCCGCCTCGATGGATTCGGTGGATTGATATTCCGCCGCAAACACGATGTCGGCGCGGCCGTCCGCGCTTTCGAAACCGTTGGCCAGCGAGATGAAGTACTCTTCCGCGTCGCTTTCGCTCGAAATGCCGGCCTGGGTGCGGACTTCCATGCCGTCAAACGAGGCGCCGTCACGCATGATGAAGTTCACGACCCCGGTCACGGCGTCGGCGCCATAGACGGCCGAAGCGCCGCCCGTCAGCACCTCAACACGGCTCAGAAGCGCGGTGGAGATGGTGTTCACATCCACCGAGGACGTGCCTTCAATGCCGGCCACATGGCGGCGACCATTCTCGATGACCAGCGTCCGCGTGGTGCCCAGATTGCGCAGGTTGAGCAGCGAGGCGCCCAGCGGCGTGCCGTTGAAGGCGGAGAAGGTGCCCGGCAGCGAAGCCTGCAGCTGGGGTGATTCGCGCAGCAAGGCGGTAATGTCGATCTGGCCAGACGTCCGGATATCGTCGCCCCCGACAGCGACAACCGGGCTCGGCGCCTCCAGGGTGCCATCGCTCTGGATGCGCGAACCCGTAATCACAATGGTGTCACGGGATTGGGCCTCATCTGCAGTCTCGTCTTCCGCAGATTGCGCAAAGGCTGGCGCTGCGATGAGCGCACTCAAGGAAGCCCCGGCCAGGGCGAGGGCCCGAAGGCCTCGGCTCTTGGTAAATTCAGTCATAAGTCTTTCCCCATTTGGGCCCGGTTTCGTTAAACTTCAGGCCAAAGTGAAACTTTGGACAGGTTAGGGAAGGGTCGGCAAGGCCAAAATTGTCCGAACGTATGGGGGTATTCGGGGCGCCTCATGATGGGGCGCCATTGCGCGACAACCGGGCATGAAAAACCCCGCAAGGCTGCAGTCCTTGCGGGGCTTCTGTGCGAAAGCAGGCTGGTTTGAGGGGGCTAGCCCGCTTTCACCGTCGCGATCCAGGCGTTCACTCGCTCTTCCAGCATGGGAAGCGGGAGCGGCCCGGCGGTCAGAACCGCATCGTGGAAGCCGCCCCAGGTGAACTCATCGCCGAGTTCTTCCTGAGCGTGGAACAGGAGGTCCTGGATGAACATCATGCCGGTCTTGTACGATACCGCCTGGCCGGGCCAGACGATGTAACGCTCGACTTCCGGCGTGATGTCACCTTCCGTCATTGGGGTGCTTTCCAGCATGTAGTCAATGGCTTGCTCACGCGTCCACTGATAGTGGTGAATGCCGGTATCCACCACCAGGCGCGCCGCGCGGAACACCTCATACGACAGGCGACCGAAGTCCGAATACGGATCCTCGTAAAAGCCCATCTCCTTGCCCAGCCATTCGGTGTAGAGCGCCCAGCCCTCGCCATAGGCGGAGTTCCAGGCAAAGCGCTGGAACATCGGCACATCCTCGAGTTCCTGGGTCAGGGCGATCTGGAAATGGTGGCCCGGCGCGCCTTCATGCAGGGAGAGGCTTTCCAGCAGATAGGTCGGATTGTCCTGCATTTGCGACAGGTTGACATAGTAATAGCCGGGACGGGAACCATCGAGCGCCGGCTGGTTGTAGAAAGCGCCGGTTGCGGTCGCTTCACGCCAGGCTTCCACCGCACGCACTTCCAGCGGCGCTTCCGGCAGGGTGTCGAAATAGGCGGGGGCGACCTCCATCACATGGTCGATCACCGCCGTGGCGCGATCGAGATATTCCTGGCGGCCTTCCGGCGTGTTGGGCAGCTGGAACTGCTCTGCGGTGCGCATATAGGCGAAGAAGTCCTGCACCGAGCCTTCAAAGCCCACTTCGGCCATGATCTCGCGCATCTCGCCATGGATGCGCTCCACTTCGGCGAGGCCGCGTTCGTGGATCTGCTCCGCGGTCATGTCCGGAATGGTGGTGAACTGCGCCAGGGAGGCGGCGTAGGCGGCTTCGCCGTTGGGCAGCTTCCAGACCCCGGCGCGATCATCCGAGATCGCTTCCATGCGATCCAGCGCGGCCAGATACCGTTCCATGGCGGGAACATAGACGTTCAGAAGAGCGTCCTCGGCGCGCATGATCAAATCCGCCTTGGCGGCGTCATCGATCTCCAGCGCGTCGACCTTGCTCTTGAAGTCGGCGAACAGCGCGCTGTCCTCGGCGCCTTCCTCGAACGGCGCGCCGGTGAGCTGGGACCGGGCGGACGCCGTCAGACGCGGATAGGCGAAGAGCGGCAGGGTGACGCCGTTGGCGGCGCGCGCCTCGGCCTGAGAGGTGAGCGTGTCTATGACTTCGCCAATGCCTTCCAGGCGAGACACATAGGCTTCGGCATGGGCTTGGGAGCCGACCCGGTGATTGTTGATCAGGAAGGTCGTCAGTTCCGAGACCGAATCCCCCATCGGGGAGAAGACATAGCGGCTGTCGCGGACAGCGAACTGGCGCGCATCGTTTTCCGACAGCTGGATGGCGAAATCATAGGACACCTTGCCGGCGTCGGTGAGCGCCTCGCGGTCAAAGCGGGCCTGCATCTCCTCGGTCTGGCGCTGGCCGCGTTCGTAATTCTCGATCTGGGCGGAGTCCGAGCGATCGTCCCAGCGGCCGTATGCTTCGGTGTCCTCAATCATGCCCAGATAGGTCTGGGTTTCGGGCGAGCGGGCCACCTCGTCCATGAAGACTTGCTGGAAGTAGGCGTAGAGACGCTCGGTTTCGGTCTGTTCGGCCTGCGCGGCGGCGCTGCTGACGCTGGCGGCGTTCGCGGCCATGTGCGCGCCGTCATGTGCGTGGCCTGCGGCGGTCATGAGCGCGGCTGAGGCCGCACTGCAAAGAAGAAGCTTGATCATCATGGTCTCCCCTTGGGCGGCCCCCGGACCGCGTGGTTGGCGTCATGCTGCACCTTTGCGGTGCGCGCGCCAATGAGAGCGAACATGACAAATACTTTAACCGGCAAGCGCCAACGCGGCGCGGCGCGTTCCGCCTTTGCGCTTTTTCATAGAATCCGTGCATGAAGGTCCCACAAGTGGGCGCGCATCAGAAGGAATCGCAGGATGACCGCGGGCGAAGTCCTTGATATCGGCGCAGAAGCCATCTGGGTCATGCTGGGCATGGCGGCCCCCGTCATGCTGATCGGGCTGGCGGTGGGCGTTCTGATCGCCCTGTTCCAGGCGCTGACGCAAGTGCAGGAAATGACGCTGGTCTTCGTGCCGAAGATCATCGTCATCTTTCTGGCGCTGCTGATCTTCCTGCCCATGATGGGCGCGCTCCTGAACGGCTTCATGCAAACCATCGCCGACCGAATCGTCGCAGGCTGACGGCCATGCTGGCCGGTTTTGACCTCTCCCTGACCATCTTCGCCGCCGCCATGGTGTTCGCCCGCATGGGCGGCATCCTGATGCTGATGCCGGGCATTGGCGAAACCTCGATTCCCGTGCGCCTGCGTCTGGCCTTCGCCCTGGCCTTTTCCTTCGTCATCGGTCCGATCGTCGCGCCGTCGCTTCCCGCGCCGCCGGATACGCTCGCCGGGGTCGCCATCACGGTCGGCCTGGAAACCCTGATCGGCGTGATGATCGGCGCGGCCTCGCGCATCCTTCTGACGGCGGGCGCGATTGCCGGTCAGATCATCGGCTATCAGACCGGCCTCGCCATGGCGCAATCGTTTGACCCCGCACAGGGGCAGGCCGGCGTGCTGCCCGCCCAGTTCCTGAACCTCATCTTCATCGTCATCGTTCTGGTGACGCCGCTGCACCAGGAGATGCTGCTGGCGGCGGCGGGCTCCTATGAGCTGATGCCGGCGGGGCAGCCGCCCATGTGGGGCGACGCCGCCTACTGGGCGCTGGAGCTTTTCATCGACGCCTTCGTCATCGGGGTCCAGATCGCCAGCCCGCTGATCGTCTTTGGTCTGGTCTTCTATCTGGGGCTGGGCGTGCTCTCGCGTCTGATGCCGCAGGCGCAGATCTTCTTCATCGCCATGCCGCTCAACATCCTGATCGGCTTTTCCATCATGGCCATGTCGCTGGGCGCCATGGTGATGCTGTGGACGGATCGCTACGAGCGGTTCGCCTCGACGCTGAACTGAGGCGGGCGCGATGGCCGAAGGCGAGGACAAGTCAGAAAAGACCGAAGAACCGACAGACCGCAAGCTGCGACAGGCGCGGGAAGAAGGCGATGTTCCCAAATCCCAGGAAGTATCGGGCTGGTTCACCCTGACCGCGGGCCTGGCCATGCTGGCCTTCCTGGCGCCCGGGATGGTGACCAATCTGGCCGAAATGCTTCTGGTGTTTCTGGCCCAGCCCCACGAGCTGGCGGTGGACCCGACCGGGGCGGTGACGCTGGCGGCGGCGACCGCCATGCGTCTGGTGCTGGTGGTGGGACTGGCCTTCGCCACCCTTCTGGTCGCGGCGATCTTCGGAAATCTGGTGCAGACCGGCGTGATGTTCACCCCCAAGAAGATCGCGCCCAAGCTCGACAAGCTCGATCCGATCAAGGGGCTGACCCGCATGTTCGGGCCCGAGGGCTGGATGAATTTCTTCAAGGGCGTCGGCAAGATGACCATTGTCGGTCTCGCCATCGCCGCCGTGCTCTGGCCCCGGCGCAACGAGCTCGCGGTGCTGCCGGGCGTGGCGCCGATCGGCATTCTGCAAGAGGTCTATTCCGCCGCCATCCAGCTGATGATCGCGGCCCTGATCGCCTACACCGCCATCGCCGTCCTCGATTTCCTGTTCCAGCGCAAGCAGTACATCGACCGGCACAAGATGAGCCGGAAGGAAATCCGCGACGAGATGAAGGACACCGAGGGTGATCCGATGATCCGCGCCAAGCTGCGCCAGATCCGGCAGGAGCGGGCGCAGCGCCGGATGATGGCGCGGGTGCCGGACGCGGCCGTGGTGATCACGAACCCGACCCACTACGCCGTGGCGCTTGAATATGAGCAGGGCCGGACGCCCGCCCCGATCTGCGTCGCGAAGGGGACGGACGAGGTGGCGCTGCGCATCCGGGCGCTGGCGGAAGAGCACGACATACCCATTGTCGAGGATCCGCCTCTGGCGCGCGGCCTGTTCGCCAGCGTCGAGCTGGAGGAAGTCATCCCGCCCGAACACTTCACTGCGGTGGCGAAGATTATCGGGTATGTTCTGATGCTGGCGGGCAAGGGACCCAAATCCTGACCGCAGCGCTCGAATGCGCGCGACGGGCGTTTGCGGACCCTGACGCTGAAGTATGGTTAACTTTAACCTGTGATGATGCGCGTTCGAATCGTGGACTCGCCACCGCGCCAACCCCGGCCTGAACCCTTCGGAGCCTGTCATGTCAGACCTCCCGCTTTCCGCTCAACGCGCCCCGTCCGCTTCGGAGGCCTCGCCCTCCGCCGAGATCGGGCGGGAGACCGAGTCCGCCCCCGCCGAGAGCCCTCTGACCCGACCGCTGACCCGGCTGATCTTCTGGACCGCGAGCCTGGGCGCGCTGATTGCGGCGGCGGTCGCGATCTTTGCAGGCGCCGGAGCGGGATGGAATGGCGTGATCCTGCTGTCCGGCATCGCATCGGTGGCGCTCTTGCTGATGTATGCGCTGGCGGCGGGCGAGACGGCGGGCCGGTCCCTGATCGAACCGACGGAACGCAAACGCGCTGCGGGCGGCCAGGCGGCGCACGCCATGGCGGTCTGGCCGGACCCCGTGCTGATTACCGACCCCCAGGGGCGGGTCGCCTGGGCGAACGCCGCCTATGTGAAGCTGGCCGAGGCGCTGGCGGGAGTCGGCGCCGACAAGACGCCGGCCGCGCCCGAACGCCTGTTCAGCGGCGCCGGGGCGGGGGCCGTCTATCGTCTCAATCGGGCTGCGAGTGCAGGCGAACGGGCGCGTGAAGTGGTTGGACGCATTCCGCTGGGGGGCGGAGAGAGCGTGGTCTATGCCGCCGATGTCTCCGTGCTGGAGGATGGCGGCGTGCTCTGGCGCTTTTCCGAGCTGCGCGACGAGGGGCCGCTTGAGGCCGAGGATACCCCCGACTGGGCCGATCATGCGCCGGCCGGTCTGTTCAGCGCGGACGCTGAAGGCCGGATCCTCGCGGCGAACGCCACCTTGCGTCGCTGGCTCGGCGTCAGCGAGGAAGCCGTGCTGAAGCTGCAGGACATCACGTCGGGCGACACCGCCTCCGCCTTTGCCCAATCGCGCGGCGCCGACGGGGTGACGCGCCTGGATGCGCGGCTCAGGCATTTCGATGGCGAGGAAAGCCCTGTGGTCATCTGCGTCAGTTGGAATGACGACCGCCCCGCCAAGGCGCGCGCGGTGGTTTATGAGCTTTCCGCCACAGGTGCGCCTCCGGGCGTGGCGGTTCCCCACGCCGTGCAGGAAGCCTCTCCGGTCGGAACCTCGCTTGCGGGCGGGTCCTTTGATGAAATGTTCGCCACTGCGCCGTTCGGCGTGGCGCGACTGGATGACGCCGATCCCGCCGTGGCGGTGATCGAGGACGCCAATCCGGCGCTTCTCAAGCTCTCGGGCGGCGCGGCGGTGCCCGGCGCGACCTTTGAATCCCTGTTCGAAATCGGCGGGGATGGCCGGATCGACAATGTGCTCGCCTCCGCGCTCGCGGGCCGCGGCGAGCCCAGCGAAGTGCGCCTGAAGGCGGGCGAGGATGGCGAGCGCGCGGTGCAGGTCTTCCTGTCGCCGTCGCGTGAAGGCAAGCGGGTCGCCTATGTCGTCGATATCTCGTCCTGGAAGGCGCTCGAGCAACAGGTCGCCCAGGCCGGCAAGATGCAGGCGGTGGGCCAGCTCGCCAGCGGCGTGGCGCATGATTTCAACAACATGCTCACCGCGATCCGCCTGAATGTCGGCGAGCTCCTGAACCGGCACCCGGTGGGCGATCCGTCCTATCAGGACTTGCAGCAGATCAACTCCACCGTCACCCGTCAGGCAGGGCTGGTGCGCAAGCTTCTGGCGTTCTCGCGCAAGCAGACCTTCCGCAACACCGTGTTCGATATTTCAGATGTGTTGTCGGACTGCTCGATCATGCTGGGCCAGATCCTGGAAGAGACCGTGCGGCTCGATATCAAGCATGGTCGCGACCTGCCGCTGGTGCGCGCGGATCGCAACCAGATCGATAATGTGCTCGTCAATCTCGCCACCAATGCCCGCGACGCCATGAAGTCCCAGGGCGGCGGCGTGCTGACCATCACCACCGCAGCGGTCTCCGCCGAGGATGTGGCCCGCGCCGGGGCGCCGAACCCCAAGGATGGCGACTGGGCCGCGATCCATGTGTCCGATACCGGCGCCGGCATGGATGAGGCGACACTGAAGAAGATCTTCGAACCGTTCTTCACCACCAAGGAAGCCGGGCAGGGCACAGGGCTGGGGCTGGCGACCGTCTATGGGGTGGTCAAGCAATCAGGCGGCTTCCTGTTCGTGGACTCCGAGGTTGGCAAGGGGACGACCTTCCACATCTATCTGCCCGGCCATGTGCCGAGCGAGGAAGAGCAGACCGAGCTGGCGCGCGAGGAAGCGGCCAAGACCGCCGAACCCGTGCCGTCCGATCTCGCCGGCAAGGGGCGCATCCTGTTCGTGGAGGACGAGGACGCCGTGCGCGCCATCGCCGCCAAGACGCTGGTGCGGCGGGGCTATGAGGTCGTCGAGGCCTGTGATGGCGAGGAAGCGCTGGAAATCCTCAAGGAAGAGCCCGAGAGCTTTGATCTTCTGATTTCCGACGTGGTGATGCCGGGGCTGGATGGTCCGGGCCTTCTGAAGGAGGCGCGGCATCTCCTGGGCAATGCGCGAATCGTCTTCATTTCCGGCTACGCCAAGGAAGAGTTTTCCGACACGCTGTCGGACGATCTCGAGATTTCCTTCCTGCCCAAGCCGTTCGACATCCAGCAGCTCGCCGAGCGCGTGAAGGAAGAGCTCGCGGCGCGCCAGCGGGCCTAAGACGCTGATTGTGCTGGGCGGAAGCGGGTGTTCCACCGCGGAATATGTTCCTGTTGCGTTCCCGGAACAAAATAAGTACGGTTGGCTTCATTGCCCGACTCGGTCGGGCGTGAAATAAGGAGGGCCGACCTGATGGCACAGTCAAATCTGCGCGTGGTGAAAGACGGCGACATGGATAAACAAAAAGCGCTTGAAGCGGCCCTGACTCAAATCGATCGCGCCTTCGGCAAGGGCTCGGTGATGAAGCTGGGCGCCAAGCCGGACCAGGATATTCAGGCGATTTCCACCGGCTCCCTGGGCCTGGATATCGCGCTGGGCGTGGGCGGTCTGCCCAAGGGCCGGATCGTGGAGATCTACGGCCCGGAAAGCTCGGGCAAGACCACGCTCGCTTTGCACACCGTGGCGGAATGCCAGAAAAGCGGCGGCACGGCGGCCTTCGTGGACGCCGAGCATGCGCTGGACCCGGTCTATGCCCGCAAGCTGGGCGTGGATGTGAGCGAGCTTCTGGTCTCCCAGCCGGACGCCGGCGAACAGGCGCTCGAGATCGCCGACACGCTGGTGCGCTCCGGCGCCATTGACGTGCTGGTGATCGACTCCGTGGCGGCGCTGACCCCGCGGGCGGAGCTGGAAGGCGATATGGGCGATTCTCTGCCCGGTCTTCAGGCCCGCCTGATGAGCCAGGCGCTGCGCAAGCTGACCGCTTCGATCTCCAAGTCCAAATGCCTGGTGATCTTCATCAACCAGATCCGCATGAAGATCGGCGTGATGTTCGGTTCGCCCGAAACCACGACCGGCGGTAATGCGCTGAAATTCTACTCCTCTGTTCGTCTCGACATTCGCCGTATCGGCGCGATCAAGAACCGCGACGAGGTGATCGGCAACCAGACCCGCGTCAAGGTCGTGAAGAACAAGGTCGCGCCGCCCTTCCGCGAGGTCGAGTTCGACATTCTCTATGGCGAAGGCATCTCCAAGACCGGCGAACTGCTCGATCTCGGGGTGAAGGGCAATATCATCGAGAAATCCGGCTCCTGGTATTCCCACGACTCCGAGCGCATCGGTCAGGGTCGGGAGAATGCGCGCCAGTTCCTGCTCGACAATCCCGAGATCGCCGACCGGATCGAGGCGCAAGTGCGCAAGAATGCCGGCCTGATCGCTGACGAATTGCTGGTCGGTCCGGGCGAGGATGATGATCTGGACGACGAAGCCACCGGCTAGGGCTGCGTTGAAACTGCCGCATCACCCCTGATTTCGGTGATGAATATACAACGGGCGCTTGGCTTGACCGGGCGCCCGTTCGTATATGGGGGAGAACCGACACCCAAAGGCCGCCGCACCAGCAGGCGGCCATCCTCTCAAACGCCGCGCGCCAGCGCCCGGAGTGCCCCATGACCGCCTTGCGCGATATCCGAAGCCAGTTTCTCGATTTCTTCGCCAAAGAAGGCCATGAGATCGTCCAGTCGGCGCCGCTGGTGCCCCAGGATGATCCCACCCTGTTGTTCGTGAACGCCGGCATGGTGCCGTTCAAGAACGTGTTCACAGGCGCCGAGCGTCGCGACTATGTGCGCGCCACGAGCTCGCAGAAATGCGTGCGCGCGGGCGGCAAGCACAACGATCTCGATAATGTGGGCTATACCGCCCGCCACCACACCTTCTTTGAAATGCTGGGGAATTTTTCCTTCGGCGACTATTTCAAGGACAACGCCATCGAGTTCGCCTGGAAGATGGTGACCCAGGAGTTCGGCCTGCCCAAGGACAAGCTGCTGGTCACGGTCTATTCCGAGGATGATGAGGCGGCGGCGCTGTGGCGCAAGATTGCGGGCCTGTCTGACGACAGGATCATCCGCATTTCCACCTCGGACAATTTTTGGTCCATGGGCGATACCGGCCCGTGCGGTCCGTGCTCGGAAATCTTCTTTGATCACGGCCCGGACATCTGGGGCGGCCCTCCCGGCACGCCGGAAGAGGATGGCGACCGGTTCATCGAGATCTGGAACCTCGTCTTCATGCAGTTCGAGCAGCAGGCGGGCGGCGAACGCATCAACCTGCCCAAGCCCTCCATCGATACGGGCATGGGGCTCGAGCGCATCGCGGCCGTACTGCAGGGCGTTCACAACAATTATGACGTCGATCTGTTCGAGACCCTGATCAACGCCTCTGAAGAGGCCCTGAAGGTGAAGGCCGAGGGGGATGCGCTGGCGAGCCACCGGGTCATTGCGGACCATCTGCGCTCAACCTCCTTCCTGATCGCCGACGGCGTCACGCCGTCCAATGAAGGCCGGGGCTATGTGCTGCGCCGGATCATGCGCCGCGCCATGCGCCATGCGCACCTTCTGGGCGCCAATGAGCCGGTGCTGTTCGGTCTGGCGAAGACCCTGTCTGACGAGATGGGCGAGGCTTTCCCCGAACTGCCCCGCGCCCTGCCGGTGATCGAGGAGACCCTGCGCGGCGAGGAGGAACGCTTCCAGCGCACGCTGGGTCGCGGTCTGACCCTGCTCGATGAAGCGACCGCCAATCTGAAGGAAGGCGATGCGCTGCCGGGCGAGACCGCGTTCAAGCTTTACGACACCTATGGCTTCCCGCTCGATCTGACCGAAGACGCGCTGCGCACGCGCGGACTGAGCGTTGATCATGCCGGGTTTGACGCCGCCATGGAGCGCCAGCGCGCCGACGCGCGCGCCAGCTGGACCGGGTCTGGCCAGGCGGCGCCCGAAGCGCTCTGGTTCTCGGTCCGTGATCGTCTCGGCGCGACCGACTTCGTCGGCTATCACACCCATGACGGTCAGTCTGAGCTCACCGCCATTGTCTCCGATGGCGCCGAGCAGTCTGAACTCTCTGCAGGCCAGGGCGCCGAGCTGATCTTCAAGTCCACGCCCTTTTATGCCGAAGGCGGCGGTCAGATCGGCGATGCGGGCGTCATCACCTTCGACAATGGCGCCAAGTTCATCGTCTCTGACGTGCAGAAACGCGCGGGCTCCATCTACGCCCATATCGGCGTGCTGGAAGAGGGCGGGATCAAGATCGGGGACGCCGCATCCCAGTCTGTGGACGCCGAGCGCCGCACCAAGGTGCGCGCCAATCACTCCGCCACCCACCTTTTGCACGCCGCCTTGCGCGATGTGCTCGGCCCGCACGTCACCCAGAAAGGCTCCTATGTGGGCCCGGACCGGTTGCGGTTTGACTTCTCCCACGCCAAGGCGCTGACCGAGGCCGAGACCGCCGCCATCGAGGCGCAGGTCAATGCGGTGATCCGGCAGAACGCCGAGGCGAAAACCGCCGAGATGACGCCCGAGAAGGCGATTGAGGCCGGCGCGCTGGCGCTGTTTGGCGAGAAGTATGGCGAGACGGTGCGCGTGCTGGCCATGGGCGACTCGCTCAAATCCGACGACAAGGCCTATTCGGTCGAGCTGTGCGGCGGCATCCACGTCAATCGCACGGGCGACATCGCTCTGTTCAAGATCGTGGGTGAAAGCTCCGCCGCGGCGGGCGTGCGCCGTCTTGAGGCCGTGACCGGCGAGGCCGCGCGTCAATGGCTGGAAGCCGAGGCGAACAAGGCGAAGGATGCGGCTGCGGCGCTGAAAGTGCCGACCGTGGAGCTGGTGGAGCGCATCGAGGCGCTGCAGGCCGAGCGCAAGACGCTGGAACGCCAACTCGCCGAAGCCAAGAAACAGCTCGCCATGGGCGGGGGCGGCGGCGCGGCGCCGGCCGGTCCTGAAGAGATCAACGGGATCAAGCTGATCGCCCGTGTGGTCGAAGGCGTTGGCGGCAAGGATCTGCGCGGTCTCGTGGACGAGGCGCGCAAGCAGATGGGCTCGGGTATCGCGGCCTTTGTGGGCGTCAATGACGGCAAGGCGGCGCTGGCCGTGGGCCTGACCGACGACCTCACAGGCTCGATGAGCGCGGTTGATTTCGTCCGCGCCGGCTCCGCCGCAGTGGGCGGCAAGGGCGGCGGCGGCCGTCCGGACTTCGCCCAGGCGGGCGGCCCGGATGGCGACAAGGCTGAAGATGCCTTGGCGGCCATTCGTCAGGTTCTGGCGGGCTGATGGTCAAGCGAGCCAAACCCGGCGCCGATATCCAGCTGACAGGCGACAAGGCGGCGGCGAAACAGATCGCCGCCGCCCGCGCCGCCTTCAATCAGGCGCTGTCCGAGCGGGATTTCAGCGCCATCGAGGCGGCCCTGTGCGAGGATTGCACGCTCGTGCCCGGCGATGACGCCGAGCTGATGGCCGGGCGCGACGTCCAGCTGGACGCCTGGCGCTCCATCATCAATCAGGCGCCCAATGTCAGCTATCTGCGCACGCCCATGCGCATCGATGTGGGCGAGGACGGTCTGTTGGCCGCCGAGACCGGCCGCTGGAAGGGCGATTGGTCCGCGCACGGCGTCCACGTGCGCTATTCGGGCCGCTACTTTGCCAAATGGCGTCTGGATGGCGATGGCTGGCGCATCGCGTCGGAAGTCTTCGTGACGCTCAAGCGCGGATAAATCACAGCCCGTCCGTCACATCAGGGAGCAGTCATCCGTCAAGTCTTCCAGCAAAGGGAGACTGACATGATTGCACGACTGATCGTTTACGCCTGCGCCCTGGTCCTGATCGCCACCGGGCTGACCATGCTGTTGTCCGGCCCGCTCTGGTATGCGCTGACGCCCGGCGTGCGGATGACCGGGCCCTACAATGCGCACTTTGTTCTTGATATCGGCTTCGCCTTTCTGGCGTCCGGCGCCGTTCTGGCCGTCGGCGCCTGGATGGGCGCGCGAGGCCTGATGATGGCCGGCTTGAGCTGGCCTGCGCTTCATGCGGGCTTGCATGCCGTCGGGCTGGTCGCCATGGGCCCTGCCAGCCTGGGGGCGCTTGGGACTGAACTCTTCGGTGTCATCGCCCCTGTGATCGCCGCCGGTTTCGCCCTTTTCAGAGTGCCTGCGCTCGCTCCCGGAATTGGGGGGCGAAACCTGCAGCACAAGCTGACAGAGCGCTTCGAGCGGCAATGGTCCTATGACGCCAGCTATCTGCACGAAATCATCGAAATGGCGCCGGACACGCTGGTGCGCTTCCAGCAGTTCCAGGCGCTCGCTTCCTTTCAGGGGGCGGCGCCGGACCTGCTGACCGCCGGGGCGACGCTGGGCGCCATGCTGGAAGAGGATTGCGGACCTTGCGCCCAGCTGACTGTGGACATGTTGCTGGCCCGCGGGGTCAGCCCTTCCGTGATCAACGCCCTGATCGACGGAGCGTTCGATCGCACGGAAGACAGCGCAGCCCTGGGCTTTCGCTTTGCCCAGGCCCTGATGCGCCGCGATGACGCCGTTCAGGGCTTGCGTCACGCCATCATCCGCCAGTATGGCCAGAGCGCCGCGCTCGCCGTGGCCTATGCGGTTCTGGTGGCTCGCAGCTATCCTCTGCTCAAGCGCGCTCTGGGACACGGGCAGGCCTGCCTGAGGCTCAGGGTGGATGGCGAAACGCGAACGGTGCAGTCCTGATGACACAGACAGCCGTCTTTGAAGCCGAACGGCCTTCGCTCATGGCGCTCTCCTATCGGATGCTGGGCGAGCGGGCGATCGCCGAGGATGTCGTTCAGGAGGCCTGGCTGCGCTGGCGCAAGGTCGAGCCCGAGACGCTCGACCAACCCGCCGCCTGGCTGCGCACGATCACGACCCGTCTCGCCATTGACGCTTTGAGACGGGCGCGATCGCGCAGGGAGTCCTATATCGGACCCTGGCTGCCCGAACCCGTTCTGGAAGACCCGGCCAGTGACTTCACGGCGCGGCTGGAGACGGTTCAGCAGGCCGAGCTGGCGCTGGTCTGGGTGATGGAATTCCTGACGCCCGACGAACGCGCCGCCTTTGTCCTGCATGACACGTTCGAGGAGCCCTATGCGGTGATTGCGTCAGTCTTGGAGAAGAGCGAGACGGCCTGCCGCAAGCTGGTCAGCCGGGCGCGGGCCAAGACCGGCGCCGCCCCCATGCAGCTTGGCGCCTCCCGGGATGCGGTGATGGGGTTGCTGGAGCGTCTGATGCAGGCGAGCGCCAGCGGCGACCTTCAGGCCATTCGCGATCTTCTGGCCCAGGATGTGGTGGCGATCTCTGATGGCGGGGGCAAGGCGCGCGCCGCGCTCAGGCCGCTGTATGGCGCCGATGAAACCGCCCAGGTCATGCATGCTCTGGCGACCCGCAAGCAGATCGGCGCCAGACCTGTGCTGGTGATGGTGAACGGCGCGCCGGGCATGGCGATTCTGGAGGGGGGCGCGCTGGACCATGTCACGACGCTGGCGCCGTCGCGTCAGGACCCGTCCCGCATTGGCTGGCTCTACACCATGCGCAATCCGGACAAGCTTCTGGTCAAGCGGCCCGGATAGATCAGAGCGCATTCGCCGCACCCCTTTTGTCCGCCTCATTCATAAAGCGTCGGCATTTTCCCGTTTAGGGTTAATCTCGACGTCAATTCGGGCGATGAGGGGCGCATCATGGAACACGGGCATGGCTATGAAATCTGGCTGAAGGATGCGGTGGTCTTTCTGATCGCCGCCGGCGTTGTGGTGCCGCTCTTTCGCCTCTTCAAGCTCAGCTCGGTTCTGGGATTCCTCATCGCGGGCCTGGCGCTTGGCCCGTTTGCGCTAGGCGGACTGGCCGAACGCTTCAGCGTGCTGGAATGGGTGACGATCTCCGAGCCTGAGGCCGCCAAGCCCTTCGCGGAATTGGGCGTCCTCTTCCTGCTCTTCCTTCTGGGGCTCGAGCTCTCCTTCAAGAGGCTCTGGCAATTGCGCCGCGCCGTCTTTGGCGCGGGCGGGCTGCAGGCTTTCGGCAGCGCCGCCATTCTGGGCGCCGCATGCTTCTTCATTGGTCAGACCGCGCCCGCAGCGCTTGTGATCGGTCTGGCGCTGGCGCTGTCCTCGACCGCCATCGTCATGCAGATCATGGCCGAGGAGCGCCGGACGGCGGCGCCGGTGGGCCGGGCGTCCTTGGCGGTTCTCCTGATGCAGGATATCCTGGTGGCGCCCATCCTGATCCTGGTGGGCTTTCTGACCCGAGATTCCGGCGCCGATCTGGGCGAGGCGCTGCTGAGCGCCCTGTTCCAGGGCTTGCTGGCGCTCGCCT
Source organism: Oceanicaulis sp. UBA6590 (assembly GCF_002433705.1). Classification (NCBI taxonomy): domain Bacteria; kingdom Pseudomonadati; phylum Pseudomonadota; class Alphaproteobacteria; order Maricaulales; family Maricaulaceae; genus Oceanicaulis; species Oceanicaulis sp. UBA6590. Next base: position 35,467 of record NZ_DJIQ01000062.1, on the reverse strand, counting down.
GGATCCTGCTGCTGGGGCGTCTGGTGTTGCGACCGGTCTTCCGGCTGGTGGCCAAGGCGGGCGGCCGGGATCTCCTGATGGCCCTGACCCTGGCGGTCGTTGTGGGCGCTTCCATGCTGACCGCAGGCGCCGGCCTGTCCTTGGCGCTGGGCGCGTTCCTGGCCGGGCTCATGCTGGGCGAGACCGAGTTCAAGCACCAGGCTGAAATCGATCTGGAGCCGTTCAAGGGGCTGTTGCTGGGCGTCTTCTTCATGACGGTCGGTATGGGCCTCGATCTGGGCGCAGTCTGGCAGAATGCGGGTGTCGTCATCGCGGGCCTCGTGGTCATGCTGATCGTCAAGGCCCTGCTGGTCTATCTCGCCTGCCGCCTGTTCGCGGGCGATCATAGGCTTTCTCTGGAAGCCGCCTTCCTGCTGGCCCCGGCCGGCGAGTTCGCCTTTGTCGTTCTCGCCACCGCCAGCGCGGGCGACATTATCCCCGCTGACATTTCAACTCTGGTCGCGGCCATCGCGGGACTGTCCATGCTGATGACGCCGGCCCTGGCCGCCCTCGGCCGCAAGCTCGCCTCTGAACCCGAGGATGCGCAGGGGCAGGGCGAACTGCCCGCTGACCTTCTGGAGCTGGAGGGCCATGTGATCATTGCCGGGTTCGGCCGGGTCGGACGCACCATGGCGCGGGTGCTGGAAACCGAGAATGTCTCCCTGATCGGGCTCGACATGAACGCCCAGAAGGTCGCCGATGGCCGCAAGGAAGGCTGGCCCGTCTATTATGGTGATGCAGGCCGGGAAGAGTTTCTGGAGCGGGCCGGGGCTGCGCGGGCGGACATGTTCGTCGTGACCGTGGACAATCCCCAGAAAGCCTCCGACATGGTGCGCACGGCGCGTCGCTTGCGCCCTGACGCGCTGATCCTGGCCCGGGCGCGCGACCGCCGCCACGCGGCGGAGCTGGAAGCGGCGGGCGCCAGCCATGTGACCCTGGAAACCGCCGAAGCGGCGCTTCAGCTTGCCGGCCGGGCGCTGGAGGATATGGGGCTGAGCGCGGACACGGTGCGCGACCGCCTCGCTGCGGAACGCGAGGATGTCTACGCCTCGGAGGTCGTCTGATGAGCCAGAGTGTCAGCTTCCAGGCGGTCGCCAGCGATGCGCTCGTGTTCTGGGAACGCGGCCGGGTGATCTACAACGCCATCCTGCTGATGGCGGTGCTGACGGTTCAGGGTCTGGACGTGGTCAACTGGAATGCGTTCGGGCTCAGCCTGCCCGAGCTCATCGTCATGGCGATGGCCGCGAATGTGCTCTATTGCGCAGGCTATCCGGCAGACCTTCTGGTGCAGATGTCCCGCTTCCGCGCGCCCTGGCGGCACGGGCGCTGGTTGCTCTGGGCTCTGGGCACGGGCTTCGCCCTGATGCTGGCCCTGCTGTTCCTGCTGGGCCAGCAGCCAGAAACCGTCGGCTAGTTGGGGCGGTCGTCCAGAATGTCGCTCGGACGGCGACCCGCGAGATCTTCGGGCACGCCCATGGCGCGGTCGCGGGCATAGCGATCCTCGAACTCTTCCTGACGGCGCTGGAAGTCTTCCGCGTTCTCGTAGCGCTCGGTGCGAGCCGCTTCCATGCTCCGCTCGATGCAGATATCGCGCGCATCCCTGTCGCTGATTTCCCGGCACTGGGTAAAGGCGGCGCGCCGGTCATAGGTGTCGACGGACACGCACGCCGACAGGGCGAGAGGGGTGATCAGACTGAGGACCACAAGGCGGCGAGGTTTCATGACGGCCTCCGTGAATTAAAGTGAGACTTTAACACCAAAGGGCCTGGTGCGCGCGAGTGAATTTTTGGACAGCGGATGGAGAACGAAAAAAAGGCCGGGCGTTCGCCCGGCCTTTCCACAAGATCATATGTGAGGCGGAACGCCTTACACCTTGTCTTTCATGACTTCTGCGAAGCGCTCGGCCACGGTGTCGAGGAACCCCTCGGTGGACAGCCAGCCTTGCTGGTCGCCGACCAGCAGCGCCAGGTCCTTGGTCATGTAGCCCGCTTCCACCGTCTTGATGATGGTCTGCTCCAGGCTTTCCGCGAACGCTTCGACCTGCTCGTTGCCATCCATCTTGCCGCGGTATTTCAGGCCGCGGGTCCAGGCGAAGATCGAGGCGATGGAGTTGGTGGAGGTCTTCTCGCCGCGCTGGTGCTGGCGATAGTGACGGGTCACGGTGCCGTGCGCGGCTTCCGCTTCCACGGTTTTCCCATCCGGCGTCATCAGCACGGACGTCATCAGGCCCAGCGAGCCGAAGCCCTGCGCCACGGTGTCGGACTGCACGTCGCCGTCATAGTTCTTGCAGGCCCAGACAAAACCGCCGGACCATTTCATCGCGGCCGCCACCATGTCGTCGATCAGGCGGTGCTCGTAGATGATGCCCAGCTTGTCGAAATCGGCCTTGAACTCGTTCTCATAGACTTCCTGGAAGATGTCTTTGAAGCGGCCGTCATAGGCCTTCATGATGGTGTTCTTGGTGGACAGGTAGACCGGCCATTTACGGTCCAGACCATAGCGCAGCGAGGCGCGCGCGAAGTCGCGGATCGACTCGTCCAGGTTATACATGCCCATGGCCACGCCTGCGCTCGGGAAGTCGAACACTTCGTGGGTGATCGGCTCGCCGCCGTCAGACGGGGTGTAGGTCAGGGTCAGCTTGCCCGGACCCGGCACTTTCATGTCGGTGGCCTTGTACTGGTCGCCAAAGGCGTGACGGCCGATGACGATCGGCTTGGTCCAGCCCGGAACCAGCCGGGGCACGTTCTTGATCACGATCGGCTCGCGGAACACCACGCCGCCCAGAATGTTGCGGATGGTGCCGTTCGGCGACTTCCACATCTGCTTCAGGCCGAATTCCTCCACCCGCGCTTCGTCCGGGGTGATGGTGGCGCATTTCACGCCGACGCCGTAATGCTTGATGGCCTCAGCGGCCTCAACGGTGATCTGGTCGTTGGTCTCATCGCGCTTCTGGACCGACAGGTCGTAGTATTTCAGGTCGATGTCCAGATAGGGCAGGATCAGCTTTTCCTTGATCAGCGCCCAGATGATGCGGGTCATCTCGTCGCCGTCGAGTTCGACGACCGGATTGTCGACTTTGATCTTGGCCATGAAGCGTGTCTTCCATGTTCTATGGGCATGTGGTGACGCAGCTCGGGAGTGCGACATGCCGTGTCGAGGGGTGGACGAATGTGTGGCGGGTGTCTAGCACCGCCTCGCGTGAAGAGAAAGAGGGCGCCCGTGACTGAGTCAGACCCGACCATGGTCGAACCCCAGACCCCTGTATTCATCCTGGTCGAGCCCCAGATGGGCGAGAATATCGGCGCGGCGTGCCGGGTGATGGGCAATTTCGGGATCCCGGAGCTGCGGATCGTCAATCCCCGCGACGGCTGGCCGAACCCGAAGGCCGTCTCCATGGCGACCTCCTCACCGGTTCTTGATGACGCCCGTGTATTCGATACGCTCGAGGAGGCGGTCGCCGATTGCCAGCTGCTATTCGCGTCCACCGCCCAGCCGCGCAACATGGTCAAGCCGGTCTTCACCGCGCGTGAGGGCATGGCCGAGATCCGGGGGCATGTGGAGGCCGGGCAGCGGGTTGGCGTCTTGTTCGGGGCCGAGAAGTCCGGCCTGCCCAATGCGGCGATCACCTTGTCGAATGCGATCATCACCTTGCCGGTGGACCGCAGTTTCAGCTCGCTCAATCTCGCGATGGCGGTCGGAGTGTTCGCCCATGAATGGCGCGCGGGCGAGCCCACGCCCGAGGATTTCAAACCGCTTGATGACCGGGCGACAGAACAGGAGATGACGGCGTTCTACGCCCATCTCGAGCAGGAGCTTGATCGCGCAGGCTTCTTCTATCCGCCGGAAAAGACGCCTCTGATGATGCAGAATCTCATCAACGCATTTGCGCGGGGAGGGTTAACGCAGCAGGAGGTCCGGACCCTGCGCGGGGTCATCAAGGCGCTCGCCATCGGACGCGGCAAGGCGCGTATTGAACGCGAATAATCAATTAAATCCAGAAGTTGATTGGGATTTGCCAAACATCGCCTGGCGCGATCCCCTGTGGCGGGAACAAGCGCACGTGATTTACAATCCTGAGCCGAATTTGCGTCATCCTGCAAGCCTGTGAAGTGCTTACAGGGAGAGCACCGTGCTTAATTCATTGTCGTTGAGAACCCAGTTGTTTGGCGGGTTCGGAATGATGGCTGTCATTGTCATCGTTATGGTTGTGGCGGGGTTCTTGTTCGCCTCCGCCAGCGGCGCGAATTTCGCCCGCTTCCGCACGATTTCCCAGGTTTCAGTCGATATGGCCGAGATCCAGGAGACTGTCGCGAGCTTCCGGAACGACACCTATGTCTATCGGGTGACCGGGGATCCCGCCATCGCCGATCAGGCCTGGTCCAAGCGCGAACTTCTTGAGGCCGAGATCCTGGCCGCCCGCAACCGGCTGTCCAACGACACGGTGCGCGAGGACCTCTCCCGGGTGGATGAGTTCGGGGATGAATACGCCGAGGCGTTTGAGCAGTACATCACGCGTCGCCAGCTTCTGGATGAAGAGATCACGGCCCTGACCGAGTTCGAAGACCGACTTCTGGGACAGATGGGCGACACGCTCGCCGTGGCGGAAATGATGGGGGCGGACCAGTCCATGCTGCTGATGGCGGAAAGCATCCGGTCCCTGCTCCAGGCGCGCTATTATGGTCGCCGGGCGCTGACCGAGGGATATGGCGCCAGTTTCGACCGGGCCCAGTCCGAGCTCCAGACCATGCTGGGCATGCTCAATCGCATGCTGCAGTCGGATGGACAGATCATGGCGGGAGCGGCTCAGCCGATCCTGAACGACGTCACCACCTACGCCAGCCGGTTTGAAGCCGCTGTGGGTATAACCGAGCAACTGAACGCTCTGGCCCGCAACGAGCTGGACCAGCTTGGGCCTCAAATGGCGGGTGCGGTCAGCACTGTCGTTTCAGACGTGGTGCAATTGCAGGACAGGGCCGGCGATGAGATCGAGGCGGCGTTTACCCATCAGAAGCTGGTCAGCACGCTGCTGGGCGTGGTGGGTCTCGGTCTCGCCATTCTGGGCGCGTTCATGGTGGTGCGCCTGATCATGTCAAATGTGGGCGCCGTCGTCGCCGGCATAGCCCGGGTGCGTCGCGGCGAGCTGCAATTCGAGGTGAGCGGCGTCGAGCGCAAGGACGAGCTGGGTGACCTGTTCCGCGCCGTCGAGGATCTGCGCGCCGGCGAGATCAATCGAATCCGGATGGAGTCAGAGGCGCTGGCCGCCAGCAAGGAACGCGAGGCGCGCTCCCAGGCGACGCACGAGGCCATCGATGTTTTCCGTCACAAGGTCGAGACCATTCTCAAGGTTCTGGCCGAGCGCACCCATGAGATGCGTCACACGGCGGGCCGGCTGAACTCCCAGGCCACTTTCGCCAACGAGCAGGCCAAGACCGCCGACGGCGCTGCAGGCGAGACCGCGTCCAGCGTCGAGACCGTGGCTGCGGCGGCGGAAGAGTTGGCGAGCTCGATCCAGGAGATCGCCCGCCTGACCGAAAGCGCGTCTGAAAAGGTGTCGGACGCCGGCGAGCGCTCCCAGCAGTCCGTGGATCAGATCGAGGCCCTGGCGGACCGGGTGTCCAGCATCAATGACGTCATCGATCTCATCAACGACATCGCCGAACAGACCAATCTGCTGGCGCTGAACGCCACGATCGAGGCGGCGCGCGCGGGCGACGCCGGCAAGGGCTTTGCTGTTGTGGCCAGCGAGGTGAAGGATCTCGCCGAACAGACCAGCAAGGCGACCGAGAGCGTCGCCAGTCTGGTGCGCGACATCCAGACGTCCATGAGCGGATCGGTCGATTCCATACGCGGGATCGCCAAGATGAGCGAAGAGATCAACGAGGCCACCGCCTCCATCGCCAGCGCGATCGAGGAGCAGGGGGCCGCGACACGCGAAATCTCCCAGAGCACGTCACGCGCCGCCGAAAGCACCTCCACGCTGGCCAAGGGCGTGCGCGATGTGGGCGAGGCCGTCGCTGATACCGAAAGCGCGGCCGGCCTGCTTGAGCAGACGTCTGACGCCTTCACCAGCCAGTCCGACACGCTGCGCGAAGCGGTCGAGCAGTTCTTCGAGGCGATCAAGGAAGGCCCGCTGAACCGGCGTGAAGGCGATGACCCCGGCTATCGGGGCCCGGAGCGGCGCAAGAGCGGGCAGTCGCGCAGCGAGACAGTCCCTACAGCCGCCTGATCCCCCGCAGGCGAGGCTGAGTGCAGGCCGTCCTCCCTCAGGGAGGGCGGCCTGAGCCTTTCAGGACGGGGTTGCGTCAGGCGGTATCCAGACGCGCCGATATCCTATAGTGAATGAGGGTTTGAAGGATCCGCCAGCAGAGTCATGGCCCAGACTGAACCCCGCACCGCGTCTATATTCCTGGATATCCTGCGTCGCTCCGGACGCTGGTCGCCGCCTGACTGGGTGTTCCTGCCTCTGTCCGTGCTGGTGGCGTCGGGTCTCATCGTTCTGGCGCTGAATGTGCGCCCTGGAACCGTTGAGCCTGAAATCACCGACTCATCCTTCGTCATGGAAGGAGAGGCGCTGGGGCAGCTCATTCCGGGCCCCGGAACGCGTTTCGAGCTGACATTCGGGCCTATGGGCGAACCGATCGCACGTCTGAGCGCAACCGCCTCCTTCGAAGCGGCGGGTCTGTTGTCTGCGGGCGTCGGCGCGGCCTTGCCCGCCGATTGGGAAGCCAATGCCGTCGGACGCATCGTGCGGTTCGAAGTGGAGGCGCAGGCCGCTCCCGAGTCGCGGATCGACCAGATCCGGCTGGGGTATTTCACCGTGGGGCACGGTGATTCCGAGCGGACCCTGCGCCCTGTGACCGACAGCTGGTCCACGACGGGGCTGTGTTATCAGGTCTCTCCGGCGGCCCAACCCAATGGTGCGGAATGGCTGGGCATATGGCCCGGCGATGCGGGAGACGGGCAGGCGGTGCTGGTTCGCTCCATCCGCCTGACGCTGGAAGCCGAGGGCGAAACACTGGCGCAATGCGAAGCGCGCCTGTCTGAAAGCTGAAGCGCAGGAGCGCGTCATGACGCTCTGGAGCGCCGTTCTGTTGCGTCTCGATCAGGCTCTAGGCCCGGCCTGGCGGCGCATGTTGCTGGGCGTCTTTCTGGCGGGGCTGGGATATGCCGTCTTCGTGCCGGCCTTTGAGGGACGGCAGGAAGCCGCGCAGATGGCCGCTCTGGAGACATTTGCATCGACCGGACGCCTGGTCTTGTCCGATGACGCACGCCTGAGCCCGGACGCGCTGGGCTTTGCAGGTCCCTGGCCGCGCTCTCTGGCGCAGGAGGGGCGGCCCGGATACGCCCGGTTCGCGCACCCGGATGTCGCTGAAGCCGCCCAGCCCGGGCCGGCCGCGGACGCCGAACGCTACCGCGCCCGTCCCCTGACGCTGGCCTTGCTGGCTCCGGTCCGCTTTGCGACCCCGTCATGGAGCTGGCCGGCACGGCTGCGGCTTTACCGTGTGATTCTCTGGTCGGTGGCTATGGCGGGATTTGCAGCCGCAGTGACGGCGGCCGTGCATTACCGGTATCTGGATGGTCGGGGCGCCGCCCTGATGGCCGCCTGGCCGCTGATCTTCCCGCAATTTGTCTCCCAGATGGCGCTGGCTGGCGGGAGCGGACCGGCGCTGGCCTGCATTGGCGCAGCCAGTGTCGCTTTCATGGCGTTGTCCAGGCGCAATGACCTGATGGCCAGCCTGGGGCTCGGGCTGGCGCTGGGGCTCGGGATCTGGGCGGATGCGCTGGTCGTCCTTATCTGGGCGGGGCTGGCCGGATATCTCGTCTGGCGCGGATGGACGCTGCACAGGCAGGATTCTCTGGATGGCGAGTGGCTGGTCCTGCGCCTGTTCGCCATAGGGCTTGCACTGCTCATAGGCGCGGGCTGGCTGATCTATGTGATGACCAGCCCCCATGCCGCGCCCATGACGCCGGTGCTGGGGCCGGGATTTCTGGAGCGCCTATGGGCCATTGTCGCAGGCTTTTCCGAAGACGGAGGCGCGTCGGTCATCCTGCCTGAGCCGGGTTGGCGGCTGGTCCCGCTGGCGCTGTTGGTCTTCATCCTCATCCGCTGGGAGTTTCACTGGTCCAGCCTGCCGCCGCTCGCCAGGGCGCTCGCCTTCATCCTGCCGCTCTTCACCCTCAGCGTGCTGCTACTGGGGCTGCAGGGCTACGCCGCCGGGCTCGAGGACCTGCATATGCTGGCGCCCTTGCTGGCGCTGGCCTTTGCGCTTTGCTGCCGACACTCCGCGCTGGCTCTGGCGCTGATCATTCTTGGCGTTGCGGGCGTTCTGGCGCAGGGCGCGATCCAGGCGTCGGTGTTCGCCGGTTGCGCCCTGCCTGACGGGGGAACGGGCCGTTACGGCTATGAGGCCTCGTCCTGCCTGCTGGACTGGGCGGCCCTGCAGGAGGTCAGCGCGCCCGGTCTGGGGCTCAAGCTGCTGGCGGTCGGGGGGCTGAGTGCGCTCAGTGCGCTCTTTACCCTGTGGCGACAGGCGTCTTGGCAGTCCGGTGATTGACTCAGGGCCTGTGTTTGCTCATAACCCGCGCTTCCCTCGCTCGCCGGCCTGCCGGACGAGCTTTGTTTTCATGGCAACGGACGATGCGTGGACCGCCGTTTGAATTGCCCTGACCGAGGGATCAGGGCCGGGCCGCGTCACGAAGGAAAGACTATGTCGAAGCGTCATTCGCAGAAATACAAAATTGACCGCCGTATGGGCGAGAACATCTGGGGCCGCGCCAAGTCCCCGGTTAACAAGCGTTCCTACGGCCCGGGTCAACACGGCCAGCGCCGCGCCGGCAAGCTGTCGGATTTCGGTCTGCAGCTGCGCGCCAAGCAGAAGCTCAAAGGCTATTACGGCAACATCACCGAGAAGCAGTTCAAGCGCATCTACACCGAAGCGCAGCGCCTGAAGGGCAACACGGCTGAAAACCTGATCGGTCTGCTGGAAAGCCGTCTGGACGCGATCGTGTATCGCGCCAAGTTCGTGCCGACCGTCTTCGCGGCTCGCCAGTTCGTCAACCACGGCCACGTCCGGGTGAACGGCAAGCGCGTCAACATCGCCTCCTACATGGTCAAGCCGGGCGATGTGGTTGAAGTGCGCGAAAAGTCCCGCTCCATGGCGCTGGTGCTTGAAGCGCTGGGCTCCCCGGAACGCGACGTGCCCGATTACATCGATCTCGATCCGAAAGCCATGAAGGCCACCTACACCCGCAAGCCGGAATTCAACGAAGTTCCGTACCCGGTGAAGATGGAGCCGAACCTGGTCGTCGAATTCTACTCCTCGTAATTTCGAGGACGAAGAGACACGGAAAAGCCCGCTGCATCGCAGCGGGCTTTTTCTTTGTCAGGTCAGTACCAGGGACAAAAAAGCCCGCCTCGAAAGGCGGGCTCTTGTGCGTTGGAGGGGCCTTGGGCTTAGGCCTCAACCAGGCCCTTTTCCTTGAGGAGCTGCTGCAGCTCGCCAGCCTCGAACATCTCCTTGATGATGTCGCAGCCGCCGACAAACTCGCCCTTCACATAGAGCTGGGGAATGGTCGGCCAGTCCGAATAGACCTTGATGCCTTCGCGTACGGCGTGGTCTTCCAGAACGTTCACGGCGGCGTATTCCACGCCCACATGATCGAGCACGCGCGCCACCACCGAGGAGAAGCCGCATTGCGGGAAGGTGGGGGTGCCTTTCATGAACAGGACGACGTCGTTTTCGGTGACGGCTTTCCTGATCGCTTCCTGGGTGGCGTCGTCAGACATTGCAGAGGGTTCCTTATGGTGCGTTCGCCCAAAGATGGGAGGGCGAGCGGGAAAGTTCAATCGCGATGCGTCAGTCCGGCGTGCGGGTTTCCAGCGCCAGGGCGTGCAGCTCGCCGCCCATCCGGCCCTTGAGCGCGGCATAGACCATCTGGTGCTGTTTCACGCGCGGCATGCCGGAGAAGGCGTCCGAGGTCACCACGGCCTTGTAGTGGTCGCCATCGCCGGCGAGATCGGTGATCTCCACTTCGGCGCCGGGCACGCCTTCCTTGATGAGGCTGACAATGTCTTCAGCATTCATGGGCATGGCGTCTCTCCTGCACAGTGCTAGGGTGAGCCATACCATCACACCGGGCGAGCCCGGAACCCTAGCTTTCACAGGGATATTACGGAGATTCGTCTGATGTTGCTGTCCGCCTTGCTTCTCACCTCGGTCATGACCGTCCCCGCCGTCTCCGATTGCGCGGATCTCGAGCCGCAGCCCTGGGCGGATCTGTGCGTGATCAGCTCGGACGAGATGAAGGGGCGCCTGGTGGAAACCGAAGGCAATGCCCGCGCCCGCGCCTATATCATCGAGCGCCTGACCGAGATCGGCGTCGATACCGTGGGCGACAGCTATGAGCATCCCTTCAGCTATGAACAGGCGCTCGATTTCCGCGACCCGGACTCCCCGCGCGAGACCGTGAACGCCGTCAATGTGATCGGCGTGATTCCGGGCGCAGATCGCTCGCGCGCCATCGCCGTGACCGCCCATTACGACCATGTGGGCCAGAATGAAGCGGGCGAGATCTATAACGGCGCCGATGACAACGCCTCGGGCGTGGCCGCCCTGCTGGCGACGGCCGAGCATTTCATCGCCAACCCGCCCCGGCATGACATCCTGATCATGGCGTTCGACGCCGAGGAATCCGGCCTGCGCGGCGCCCGTGAGGTGGTTTCAAACCCGGTCGAGGGCGCGGCGCCCGTCGCCTTCAATCTCAATTTCGACATGCTGGGCTATAGCCCGGACAATGATATCTGGGCGGCGGGTCCGTATCACACGCCGGCTCTGACGCCGATCGTGGAAGAGATTGCGGCCGACGCGTCGATCACGCTCGCGGCGGGCTATGACAGCCCGGACGAAGACCCGCGCAATGACTGGACGCTGTTGTCCGATCAGGGCGCCTTCCATATGGGCGGCATCCCCTTCCTCTATCTCGGGGTCGAGGATCACGAGCACTATCACCAGCCGTCTGACGAGTTCGAGACCATTGATCCCGACTTCTTCCTGGGCGCGGTGAGCGTGGCGGTCGAGCTGGCCGAGCGCATCGATGCGGATCTCGATACGGTGATTGGTCGGGGCGCAACCGACTAGGCAGGTCCAAGTGATTGCCGCGGCGCATCAATTGCGCCGCGGCATGAAATCATAACAAAAATAAACACCGTTCACTTTTCAAAGTGTGGTGATGCACCTATGTATACGTCGCAATTGACGGCGCATACCCGATCATGGGTGTCATCAGGGAGAGGACCATGTCCACCGCACTTCGTACTGTTTTCGCTGGCGCAGCACTTGTTCTGGCCGGTTTTGGCGGGGCTCAGGCGCAGGAATGCCCGACCGAGCCGATGTTTGTCGGCGTGTCCGGCCCGAACTCTGATGTGCGACAGTCCGCACGCCGGGTGGACCAGGGTGACTGGCGCAATGCCGCACACTTCGCGTCTGAAGCGCTGGAGTCCGGCACCTCGAACCGCAACAAGAACGCCGCCGCCATCAATCTTTGCGCCGCGCTCGCCAATGAAGGCGATGCCGGCACGGCGGACGCCTGCGCCACGGCCATTGAGCGTAATCCCGAAGGATGGGAAGCCTTCACCAACCGCGGGGGCGCTTACTGGCTGGCAGGCGACCATGCTTCCGCCGCCGCTGACTTCGCCCGGGCCGCCGAGCTGGGCGCCGGTGAAGAGGCTGTCGCGCACAATTCCGCGCTGGCCCAGTGCAACGGCTGATCGGCTGACAGGCTGAACGAAAAAAGGCCGGGGCGACGCCCCGGCCTTTTTTTATTCGCGTTTGATACAGCCTATTCGGCGACGCGGGCCTCCGGCTCGCCGTCCATCAGGGCCGGCATGAAGCCTTCATGGGCCTGCTTGAGGCGGATCAGGTCAACCGCGTGGCCGCCATTGATCGAGATGAAGCGCCCACCGGCCAGACCCACCACGTCCATCGGCACGTCGGCGGCCTTGGCGTCCGCCCGCAGCGCTTCAGCGTTGGTCGCGTCCGCTGCGATCAGATAGCGGCCCTGATCCTCGCCGAACATCCAGGCGAAGACGGGCAGGGCGCCGGTATAGGCGAGCTTGACGCCCACGCCCGCCGCCATCGCCATATCGGCTGCCGCGCAGGCGAGACCGCCATCGGACAGGTCGTGCACGGCGCTGACCTTGCCCGCGCGGATCGCGCTGCGGACAAAGTCGCCATTGCGTTTCTCGACCGCCAGGTCCACGCGCGGCGAAGCGCCTTTTTCCTGGCCTTCGATCTCGCGCAGATAGAGCGAGGCGCCGAGCTCGCCGCGGGTTTCACCCACCAGCAGCAGCACCTGACCGTCTTTCAGGCCGCCATAGCCCATACGCTGGCTCATGTCCGGGATCAGGCCCACAGCGCCGACCGCCGGGGTCGGCGGAATGGCGACGCCATCGGTCTCGTTGTAGAGCGAGACATTGCCCGACACGACCGGGAAGTCGAGCGCCTTGCAGGCTTCGGCCATGCCTTCCACGCAGCCCACGAACTGGCCCATGATCTCGGGGCGTTCAGGATTGCCGAAGTTCAGACAATCGGTGATCGCGATCGGGTCGGCGCCCACGGCGGTGAGGTTCCGCCAGGCTTCGGCCACGGCCTGCTTGCCGCCCTCGAACGGGTCCGCAAAGCAATAGCGCGGTGTGCAATCGGTGGTGATCGCCAGCGCCTTGTTGGTGCCGTGAACACGCACGATGGCCGCGTCGGCGGGATCTTCCGAGCTGGCGGCCGTGTCGGCCATGACGTGACGGTCATACTGACGCCAGATCCAGCGCTTGGACGCCATGTCCGGGCTGCCCATCAGGCTCGCCAGCACTTCGCCCAGATGTTCGGGCTGGTGCAGGTCCGCCGGATCGATGGAGCCGCGCGCTTCGGCGGGGAACCAGGGCCGGTCGTATTTGGGCGCGTTCTCGCCAATCGGATCGAGCGGCAGGTCGCAGACCACTTCGCCCTTGTGACGCAGGACAAGACGGCCATGGGGCGCGGTCTTGCCGATAGTGGCGACATCCAGATCCCATTTGCGGAAGATGCGCTCGGCCACATGCTCACGGCCCGGCTTGATGATGATCAGCATCCGTTCCTGGGATTCCGACAGCATCATCTCATAGGCGGTCATGTTCTCTTCGCGCTGGGGCACATGATCGAGATCCAGCTCGATGCCGAGGCCGCCCGACGAGGCCATCTCCACGGACGAGGAGGTGAGGCCGGCCGCGCCCATGTCCTGGATCGAGCTGATGGCGTCTTCACTCATCAGTTCGAGACACGCCTCGATCAGCTTCTTCTCGGTGAAGGGGTCGCCGACCTGAACGGTGGGGCGGTTCTCTTCCGAGCCTTCGCCGAATTCCGCCGACGCCATGGTGGCGCCGTGAATGCCGTCGCGACCGGTCTTCGCGCCCACATAGAGGACGGGGAAGTCGGGCTCGCGGGCGGCTGCGGTGAAGATCTTGTCGGTGTCCGCGAGGCCCACGGCCATGGCGTTCACCAGGATGTTGCCGTTATAGCCCTTGTCGAAATTGGTCTCGCCGCCGACCGTCGGCACGCCCACGCAATTGCCATAGCCGCCAATGCCGGCGGTGACGCCGGCGACCAGCTGGCGGGTCTTGGGGTGCTTGGGGTCGCCAAAGCGCAGCGCGTTCATCAGCGCCACCGGGCGGGCGCCCATGGTGAAGACGTCGCGCAGAATGCCGCCCACGCCCGTGGCCGCGCCCTGATAGGGCTCGATATAGCTGGGGTGGTTGTGGCTCTCCATCTTGAAGATGGCGGCCTGACCGTCGCCAATGTCGATGACGCCGGCGTTCTCGCCAGGGCCATAGATCACCTTCTCGCCCTTGGTGGGGAATTTGGACAGGTGCAGGCGTGAGGATTTGTACGAGCAGTGCTCGGACCACATGACCGAGAAGATGCCGAGCTCCACAAGGTTCGGCGCGCGGCCGAGCTCCTTGAGGATGATCTCGTATTCGTCAGCGGTGACGTGATCGAGGGCGATCTCTTCAGTGATGCCTTCGGCGTAACGCGGGTTCACAGCTTCGCTCATGACAGTTTCCCCAGCACGCTTTCAAACAGGGCCAGTCCATCGGTTCCGCCGTGATCGGCGTCCACCGCGCGTTCGGGGTGGGGCATCATGCCCAGCACATTGCCCGCCGCATTGGTGACGCCGGCGATGTCGCGGGCGGAGCCGTTGGGATTGTTGGCGTAGCGGAAGACCACCTGGCCTTCGCCTTCGATCCGGTCGAGCGTGGCCTCGTCGGCGAAGTAATTGCCGTCATGGTGCGCGATCGGGATGAGGATCTCCTTGCGGTCGGCATAGCCCTTGGTGAAGCGGGTGTTCGCCGTCTCCACCAGCAGGGGCGCTTTCTCGCAAACGAAATGCAGCGAGGCGTTGCGCATCAGCGTGCCGTCCAGCAGCCCGGCCTCGGTCAGGATCTGGAACCCGTTGCACACGCCCAGCATGGGCACGCCGGCTTCGGCTTTCTTCTTGAGATCATTGACGATGGGCGAGCGCGCAGCGACCGCGCCCGAGCGCAGATAGTCGCCATAGGAAAAGCCGCCGGGGACCATGATGAAGTCCAGCCCCTCGGGCAGCTCGGTCTCTTCATGCCAGACCATGGCCGGCTTCTGGCCGGTGACGGCTTCGAGCGCCATGGCCGCATCGCGGTCACAGTTCGAGCCGGGGAAGACGATGACGGCGGTTTTCATGTCGGATCCGCTTCTTGCTCGCCGGGGCGCCCTAGGCGCTCAGCTCGATGTCGTAATTTTCGATGACCGGGTTGGCGAGCAGCTTGTCGCACATCTCGGCCACGCGTTGCTGGGCCTCTTCGGCGTCGGCGGTGTTGAGGTCGATCTCGATCAGCTTGCCCTGACGCACGCCCGCAACTTCATTGAACCCAAGATGGTTCAGCGAGTTGGAGACGGCCTGGCCTTGCGGGTCCAGAACGCCGGGTTTGAGGTAGACATGAACGCGCGCTTTCATTCCGGAGACCCCTCTTCGGTAACGGAACCGTTTTCTTTCATGATGCCGAGGCGGCGGGCCACTTCGGCGTAGGCTTCGGTCACATTGCCGAGATCGCGGCGGAACCGATCCTTGTCGAGTTTCTCATTGGTGTGGGCGTCCCACAGACGGCAGCTGTCGGGGCTGATCTCGTCAGCGAGGATCACCCGCGGCATGTCGTTCTGGTCGTAAACGCGGCCGAATTCGAGCTTGAAGTCGATCAGCCGGATGCCGACGGCCATGAACATGCCGGACAGATAGTCGTTCACCCGCAGGGCCATGGCGATCATCTCGTCCATGTCCTGGGTGGTCGCCCAGTTGAAGGCGGTGATGTGCTCTTCGGCCACCATCGGGTCTTCCAGCGCGTCGTTCTTGTAATAGAACTCGACGATGGAGCGCGGCAGCGGATCACCCTCGGTCAGGCCGAAGCGCTTGGCGATGGAGCCGGCGGCGACATTGCGCACCACGACCTCAAGCGGAATGATCTCCACTTCGCGCAGCAGCTGCTCGCGCATGTTCAGGCGCTTGATGAAGTGGGTGGGGATGCCCATACGGCCCAGATTCTCCATCACGAATTCGGAGATCCGGTTGTTCAGAACGCCCTTGCCTTCCAGCACGGCTTTCTTCTGGGCGTTGAAGGCGGTGGCGTCATCCTTGAAATAGGCCACGACGGTGCCGGGTTCCGGACCTTCGTAGAGGATCTTGGCCTTGCCTTCGTAAAGCATTTTGCGGCGGGACATCGGCAGCCTCGCTCCGGCTTGAGGCGCGTCTTGCGGCGCGCGAGTGGGGCGTGAGCCCGCTTTGATGTCGCTGGGAACAGAGACGTCGCGCCCGGGCCATGCCATGAGAAACGCGAAACGGCCCGTCGCCGCGGGCCGCTATCGTGGCGCCTATATACGCGAGGCAGGCCCTTACATCAATATCTGTGCTGAAGCCTGTTTCCGCTCCGGGCAACGCGATTGATAAACCGCGCCGCTGAGGCTAACTCTTTCCCTCAACAGTATCGATGTCTGGGGTTGAAGGACCACCGCCATGTCAGGTTTTGACGATCGCGAAAACGCGTTTGAAAACAAATTCGCTCACGATCAGGAGCTGGAATTCAAGGCGGTTGCGCGCCGCAACAAGCTTCTGGGTCTGTGGGCCGCCGAGCTGATGGGCCTGACCGGCGATGACGCCGAAGCCTATGGCAAGGACGTCGTCAAAGCCGATTTCGAGGAAGCCGGCGACGAGGACGTGTTCCGCAAGGTGCGCGGCGATTTCGACGCCCGCGGCATCGAGCAGAGCGATCACCAGATCCGTCACAAGATGGAGCAGCTTCTCGAAGAAGCGCGCGAGCAGGTTCGCAACGGCTAGACCCTGTCTCATCCTGATCCGGAACCGGCGGCGCAGGCTCTGCGCCGCCGGTTTCATGTCGGGCGAGGGCTAGAGGCCGAAGTCCTCGCGATCGGAGACGATCTCGAGCGCGTAATCGAGCGCGCCGGTCATGTCCGCGTCTGAATACTCCATCGTGATGCGCGCCAGCACGTCCTGGGTGTCGCGATCAATCAGTAGGACAAAACCGGTGGCCCCGTTCACGGAGTCATAGACCGACCGGATGCCTTCCTCGCTGGCCCGCTCCGCGAGCGCGCCGCGTCTTCCGAAGGACGAATCAAACCGCACCCGCTCCAGCGGCGCCTCGGCATAGCTCGCCATCACACGCTCATAGCGCGGCTCGAGAACCTTGCACGGGCCGCACCAGTTCGAGCGGAAGAGCGCCGCGACCAGGCGAGGCTCGCCGTCCGGGTCCGCTTGCGCATGGCCGGAGCCGCTCAGAAGGCTCATTGCGAGCAGTGCAAGGCTGAAAAGGCGGATCATTGAGGCCGGCTCCCACTCGAGATCGACCTATCCTATCAGCCCGGACCTGACGACACGATCAAAGCGCTGTGAACTGGACCTCGATCAGGATTCTCCGCGTCCCCAGCGCGCGCGGCTGCCGCGGCCGTCCACATGGACAAAGGGACCGTGCACGGCGTTTGCGCCATAGGCGCCGATGCCGCCGGCATCGAGATCCTCGCGGTTGCGGAACAGACGGTCCGCGAAATCATAGAGGAAATTGGCGTCCGCGCGCGTCACCCGACCATCGCCATCGAGATCGTCCATCACGCTGTCTCCGCCTTCCACGTCAGGATAGATGTCAGCGGCGTCCCCATACATGTGCCGCGACAAGCGGGCCGAGCCGATGGCCGTGTTGTAGAAGGGGGTGCGAAAGCCGCTCATGACGAAGAAGCTTTCGGCCCGGGTCAGCTCGTCTGCGCGCATTTCGGCCAGCAGGGCTTCAAGACGGTTGAGCAGGCTCGGGCTCACCAGAACGAATTTCGGCCAGTGTCCGGGCTGCTGCTTGCACAGGAACTGACCCAGCGTGAAGCTGGGCGACACCGGAACATCAAGATCATCGCGGCTGACCCGGATCAGGCCTTCGGGCGTGTTCCTCGGATAGGACCCGATCCGATAGCCTTCCACGACCTCCTGTCCCTCAAGGGGGGTGAGGACGAAGACGGAGATCAGGGCGTGCCCGCCCTCAAGATCAAAGAGGCGGATCTGGTGCGCGCCGGGCGTCTCCGGCGCGGTGAAGCTGTGTGTGGCGTCGAGATCAGCAGGTTCGCCGCCGTCAATGGAGACCGAGATGTCCGTTTCTGCTTCAAGCTCCAGCGTCTCGCCCGGCATCAGGGTCGCCTGCCAGATGGAATGCGGCATGGCGTTCCCGTTCACGCTTACGGGCAGGGCCGTCTCCGCCGAGGGCTCCGTGCCCGCCAGCTCGGCCAGACGGTCCTTCAACGCGGCCTTCCTGTCGGTCACCGGCTCTGCCGGTTCAGACAGGCTGGCGCGATCAGGGTCGGGGGTTTGTGTCGGCGTCTGGCCCTGACAGGCGGTCGAGCTGGCCAGGCACAGGCTGAGTGTGAGTGCGGATGCGCTCAGTTTCATGCCTAGATCTGCTCCGGATTGCGAACGGTCAGCGGCGAATTGTGGATCAGCGCAATCAGCGCCGGGTCACGGTCATAAACATCATGGTGGAAGATCACGTCGCCATCGTCCTCGACCTCGACGGTGCGATAGACCACATGAACGGGCAGGGGCGCGTCCAGCGCGATGTGCTGGTTCTCGCCGGAAGCGACCGCTTGGGCGATCATCGCTTCTGCGTTCTGATCGGTGACGGCCTCGACCACCCAGGCCGCCATGGCCTGGGGATCCTCCAGACGAATACAGCCTGAAGAGAAGGCGCGCTGGTCGCGCTCGAACAGATGGCGGCTGGGCGTGCCATGCAGATAGACCGAGTGTTGATTGGGGAACATGATCTTCAGCTCGCCCAGGGCGTTATTGTCGCCCGGATCCTGGATCAGGCGGACCTGGTCGGCGATTCCGTCTGCGCTCCAGTCGATCGTTTCCGCGCTCAGCGGCTCGCCCGTATCGCGATCGACGACCTTGTAGCCGCGATCTTCCAGATAGGCCTCGTCTTCGCGGATATGGCTCAGCTTGTCGCGCACCAGAATGCTTTCGGGCACATACCAGTGCGGATTGGCGACAATGTATTCAATCTGTTCGCTCATCAGCGGGGTCTGGCGCGCGGGCAATCCGACGATCGAGCGCATTTCGAGCTCGGTGTCGCCATCGCGAACGGCGCGTGCGGTGTACGCCGGAATGTTCACTTCAACATAGCGCTCGCCCAGATCGGGAGAGGCGCGACGCCAGCGCTCGAGATTGGCGTCGATCCGCGCCAGCTTGTCCTCGGCGCTGACATTCAGCGCGGCGATCGTCGCCGGGCCGAGCACGCCGTCCACTTCCAGACCATTATGAGCCTGAAAGTCCCGCAGGGCGGCCTCAAGCTCTGGGGAGAAGCTTTGCATTTCACGACGCCAGTCCGCCGCGCTGACAGGTGCGGCGGCGTCGGGCGCCGTGATGAAGGACACCTGGGTCAGGGGCGGCTGGCTTTCCGCCATCAGAGACGGCCGACGCGGGCGCTCGATCCGATAGCCTTCCTCGCGCAGCCGAACACGCAGCGTTTCGACAACCGGGCTTGAGTCTCCAAGCTCCAGAAGACCTTCAGGTTCGGGCACCTGTGTGAAGCCGCCGGACTTGATATAGCCGTCATAGGTGCGCCGCGCCTTGATCAGGTCCTCATACTCGGGATGCGTGACGGAAAGCTGCTCGTAATCCAGTACGCCCGCGCCCGCCCGCGGCAACATCTGGTCCAGGGGCAGGGGCGTATCGCTCATGTCGGCGGTGGGCGCGGCCTGCCCGTTCAGGCGGCGATCCGCGAGGGCGATAAAGGCGGCTGAGAGGCGAATGTCCGCCCGCGCCGCCGCCTCGGCATCGTCGGCGTCGAGGGCGCGCGAAGCCTCTCGCAGGGTGCGCAGCACCTCGTCGCTGAGCAACAGGCCTTCGCCGGGCGCTTCGGCATAGGCGGTGATCAGGGCCTGGGCGCCGTCTTGCGTCCAGATCGGGTCGAAGACGCGCATGGCGTAAGCCGCGTAAAGGGCTTCATCAACAGCATGGTCGGGATCGTGCGCGCCAGACTGAGGGGCGGGATCAAGGACGGCTTCAATGGCCGCAGAGAGGCTGCCATCGGGGATGCGGCCGGCCGGGCCGGTCTGCTCGCCCACAATGTCGGGATCGAGACTGGAGAGCACGGTGGCGCTCTGTCCGAAGGCCGGGGAGGGGGAGGTTATCGCGGCTGCGAGAACAAAGGCGGCAGCAGTGGTTTTGTAGTGTTTCATTATCAAGCTCACGGGTAGCGCCGGTGAACTTGATCAAAGCGGAGTGCAGGGGCTGGGTTCCAAGAAATATGTATGTGCAGTTTTGTGCGAAATGTTTGGAACCTTTTGTCTATTCGTTCGTTTGTTCGCTGTCCCCGTCTATCTGTCCCCAATAAAAACGCCGCCTGAATGGGCGGCGTTTTCTCGTTCTTCGAGGTGGAAGGTTGCGATCAGCTCTCGCCGAAGACCCGGTCGAAGATCGTGTCCACGTGCTTGAAGTGATAGCCCTCGTCAAAGCAGGCTTCGATCTGCGCGTTTGAGAGAAGCGCGGTCACGCCTTCATCCGCCTTGAGGTGATCGACCAGCTTGCCGCCTTCATCCCAGGTCTTCATGCCGTTGCGCTGGACGAGACGATAGGAATCCTCGCGCGACGCGCCAGCCTGGGTCAGCGCCAGCAAGACGCGCTGGGAATTGTGGATGCCGCCATAGGCTTCCAGATTCTCACGGCAGCGGTCCTCATGCACGATCAGGCCCTCGATCATCGAGGCGGTGCGGTGCAGGGCGAAATCGAGATGCACCGTGGCGTCCGGGCCAATGCCGCGCTCGACGGACGAGTGGGAAATGTCCCGCTCATGCCAGAGCGCGACGTTTTCCATGGCCGGGGTGACGGCGGAGCGCACGAGACGCGCCAGACCCGTCAGGTTCTCGGTCAGGATCGGGTTGCGCTTGTGCGGCATGGCCGAGGAGCCCTTCTGGCCCTTGGAGAAGAATTCCTGCGCCTCACGCACTTCCGAGCGCTGAAGGTGGCGCACCTCGATGGCGATGTTCTCGATCGAAGAGGCGATCAGGCCCAGCACGGCGAAGAAGGCCGCATGTCGGTCGCGCGGAATCACCTGGGTGGAGATCGGCTCGATGGCCAGGCCGAGCTTTTCGGCCACATGAGCCTCAACCGCCGGGTTCACATTGGCGAAGGTGCCGATGGCGCCGGAAATCGCGCAGGTGGCGATCTCCTCGCGCGCCGCTGCCAGACGGGCGCGGTTGCGGTCGATCTCGGCGTAGAAGCGGGCGAACTTCAGACCCATCGTGGTCGGCTCGGCGTGGATGCCGTGGCTGCGGCCGATGCAGGCGGTCATCTTGTGCTCGAAGGCGCGCTTCTTCAGCGCCGCCAGCAGACGGTCCAAACCCTCCAGCAGCACATCAGAGGCGCGCTTGAGCTGCACCGCAAGGCAGGTGTCCAGAACGTCGGAGCTGGTGAGACCCTGGTGCACGAAGCGGGCGTCCTCGCCCACAAGTTCGGCCAGATGGGTCAGGAAGGCGATGACGTCGTGCTTCACCTCGCGTTCGATCTCGTCGATGCGATCGACGTCGAACTCCATGTCCCTGGCTTTCCAGACCGCCTTGGCGGCGTCGGCGGGCACCACGCCCAGCTCGGCCAGCTTGTCGGTGGCGTGGGCCTCGATCTCGAACCAGATGCGGTATTTGGTTTGGGGCGACCAGATGTCGGCCATTTCAGGCCGGGTATAGCGAGGGATCATGGGGCGCGGCTCTCACGACTAGCGAAACGGGCAGGTTTGCGCGCAAACAGCGCCAACCGGCCCGCCGCGTCAAGTCCGCGACTTCAGATCACGCTTGAGCGCATAGCCCGCCGCGACAAACAGCGCCGCCGCCAGGGCGAAAGCGCAACTGCCCGCCATCAGCGCCAGTCGCAGGGCTTCGCCTTCACTGTGGCTCTGGCGCAGGAAGTCTGAGAGCGCGCCGACCGCAAGCGGTCCGAGGCCGATGCCGATGAGATTGTTGAAGAAGCCGATGATGGCCGCCACCGCCGCGCGAGAGGCCGGCGGGGTGAGGGTCTGGGTCGCGGCCAGCCCCGGACCGATCCAGGCATAGCTGAGCAGCAGCGGAATGGCGAAGAAGATCAGGCTCATCCCGCCATCGCGCACCATCAGCCCGCCCAGAAAGAAGGGCACGGTCAGCAGCAGAGTCAGTCCGGGAATGACGCCATAGGCTTCGGGGCGGTTTGGCCCGATCCGGTCCGCGATCCAGCCGCCCGCCACGGAGCCGACAAGTCCGAGCGCGAAGAGCGGCGACAGCCCGGCGCCCACTTCCTCAAGGGTCATGCCCTGAGAGCGGATGAGGAAGGAGGGCGCCCATTGATACAGGCTGTATCCGGCAAAGGAGGTGACGGCCGCCGCCGCCGTGAACAGGCGCAGGGAGGGCGTGGCGAAGACCAGCTTCAGGGCGCCAAGCGCATTGGCTTTCTGCGCGCGCAGGGCTTCGGTGTCGAACATGCCCCGGCGCGGTTCCTTGACCAGAACCACCAGCACCAGCGCCAGCAGCACGCCTGGCAGGCCGACCAGCACGAAGGCCCAGCGCCAGCTCAGCGCGTCGGCGATGAAGGCGCCCAGGGCCGAACCGGCGGTCAGCCCCAGCGGCGCGCCCACCGAGAACAGCCCGATGGCGAAAGCGCGTTTGGAAGGGGGGAAATAGTCAGACAGGACCGAGTAGGACGGCGACACGCCGCCAGCCTCGCCCGACGCCACGCCGATGCGGGCCAGCAGCATCTGGATGAAGTTGGACGCCATGCCCGAGAGCGCGGTGAACACGCTCCAGACAACACACGCCGCCGCGATCAGCCGGACCCGATTGGTGCGGTCGGCCAGGATGGCGATGGGAATGCCCAGGGTGGCGTAGAACAGGGCGAAAGCCGTGCCCCCCAGCAAGGCCAGCTGGCTGTCGCTCAGGTTGAGATCGGTTCGGAACTCTTCCTGAAGCACGGCAAAGACCTGCCGGTCCATGAAGTTGACGAGGTAGACCACAAGCAGAACGCCCAGAGCCGTCCAGGCGTTTCTGGCGGCGGGTCGTTTCGCGGTGAAAGGCGCGGGGGTGCTCATGGCGATCCCTCGGGGGCGGCTCAAAAGAGGCCGGGTTATGCGATAGAGAGACGATTCCGTTAAAGCGGCGTGTTCATTACAATTCAGTGAGGGTTTTCAGAGCGTCCTTCACGGCGCCAGCATGGCCGGGGTTATGGGCTGGGTGCGATCAAGGGTTCGGGCCAGGTCGGGCAGCGGGTATTTCAGCCCGGATCCGCAATTGAACAATACGACTTCGGCATCCTTCTGGATCAGACCCTGTGACAAGGCGGACTGACAGGCGGCTAGGGTGGCGGCGCCTTCCGGGCACAACAGCAGACCGTCTTCGCGTCCACAGAGCTGGCGCGCCGTTTCGATCTGGGCGTCTGAAACCGCCAGCGCCGACCCGCCGCTTTCACGCACGGCGCGCAGGATCAGGAAATCGCCAATCGCCTTAGGCACGCGAATGCCCGACGCGAATGTATGGGCGTCCAGCCATTCGGGCGCGTGCTCTTCGCCCGCCTCGAACGCCTTGACGATGGGCGCGCAGCCCTCGGCCTGCACGGCGAACATCTTCGGACGCTCCGAGCCGATCCAGCCCAGTCTCTCCATCTCGTCGAAGGCCTTCCACATGCCGATCAGGCCGGTGCCGCCGCCGGTGGGGTAGAAGATGGCGTCGGGCAGTTTCCAGCCCATTTGCCAGGCGAGCTCGATCCCCATCGTCTTCTTGCCCTCGATCCGGTAGGGCTCCTTGAGGGTGGAGACGTCAAACCAGCTCATCTCCTCCTTGAGCGCGCCCACTATGGCGCCGCACTGGTGGATCAGCCCGTTCACCCGGAACACCTGCCCGCCCTGCGCCGCGATCTCGCGCACATTCACCTCGGGCGTATCGGCGGGGCAGAAGGAATAGGTGGTCATTCCGGCTCGCGCACCATAGGCGGAGAGCGCTGCGCCGGCATTGCCATTGGTGGGCATCGCCATGGTCTTCACGCCAAACGATTTCGCCATGGACACCGCCAGCGCCAGACCGCGCGCCTTGAAGCTGCCGGTGGGCAGGCGGCCCTCATCCTTGACCCAGAGCGGGGCGGTGAGCCCCAGCGCGGCGGCCACCTTCGGCGTTTCGATCAAAGGCGTGTCCACCTCGCCCAGAGAGACCACGTCCTCGTTCCGCGCGACCGGCAACAGCTCGCGCCATTTCCAGAACCCGGCTTCTTCATGGGCGGGACGAGCGGCGATGGCGTCGCGGTCCACCTCGCGCTTCATCGTCTCAAGGTCATAGCGCGCCAGCAGCGGCCAGCCTTCGGGAGACAGGTTATGCGCCGTGTCCTTGTCCAGTCGCGTCCCCGTCATGGAGCATTCAAGATGAGTGAAATAATTGGACGGGGCAGGGCGCATGGGTCACCGTGAGGGCAAATTGAGAAGGAGGCAGGCATGCCGGTTCTGGGTGTTGGCGGCATATTCGTGAAGTCCGGCGATCCTGACGCGAGCAAGCGCTGGTATCAAGAGGTTCTGGGTTTAGAGCTTAATTCTTATGGGGGATTTGATTTCGCCCATGCGGATGCGGCGAAAGCCTTCGGGGAGGGGGCACGCACGATCTTCGCCCGTTTCGAGAGCGGCTCGGACTATTTCGAACCGTCCGCCCAGACTTTCATGATCAATCTCATCGTGTCGGATCTGGACGCCCTGCTTGAACGTATCGCGGCGTCGGGAACCGATCTGATCGGCGAGCCTCAGAGCTTTGACTATGGCCGCTTCGCCTGGGTGATGGATCCTGACGGGGTGAAGATCGAGCTGTGGGAGCCGGGAACGCCGCCGGCCTAGCGGGCTGGCTGTCCCGCCCTTCTAAAGCAATCCCAGACTCTTGAAGCTCGCGGTCCGTTCGCGCCCGATCACCAGATGGTCATGGACCACGATGTTGAACGGTTTGGCGGCGCTGATGACGAGCTTGGTCATCTCGATATCGGCATGGGACGGGGTGGGATCGCCGCTGGGGTGATTGTGCACGAGGATGAGCGCGCTGGCGTCGAGCGCCAAGGCGCGCTTGACCACTTCGCGCGGATAGACGGGCGCATGATCCACCGTACCGCGCGCCTGATGCTCGTCGGCGACGAGGCGGTTCTTCTTGTCCAGATACAGAACCCGGAACTGTTCGGTGGCGGCGTGCTGAAGCGCGGTGCGCAGATAATCGAGAAGCGCCGACCAGCTTGACAGGATCGGCCGTCCCACCACCTGTTCACGCGCCATGCGCACCGCCAGAGCCTCGATCAGCTTGAGATCGAGCGCGGTCTTTTCAGAGACGCCCTTCACCTCCTTGAGCTGATGCAGGTCCGCTGCGCACACCCCGCCCAGACCGCCAAATCGGGCGATCAGCGCCTTTGCGAGCGGTTTGACGTCGCGGCGGGGAATGGAGCGAAACAGGGCCAGTTCCAGAAGCTCGTAGTCTGCGAGCCCCGGACCGCCGGCCTCGGCAAAGCGCGCCCGCAATCGGTCGCGATGGCCGGCATGGTGAGAAGGTGTTGGAGACTTTGGGGATTCGCTCAATGTGGGGCTCGCCAGACTGCTATTCGCCTGATAGGAGAATAGCCGCTATCGAGTGATCTTGGAGGGGAAATATGATCCGTCTTGTCCTGGCCGTCAGCGCCGCCCTGTTTCTCACGGCGCCAAGCCTGGCGCAGAGCGATCCTGAACTGCGTCTCGCCGAGGCCGAGCGCATGATGGAGCTGACAGGCAGCGCCGATGCGGCCGCCATGATGATGGGCATGATGATGCCCAGCATGGAGCCGGCCCTGCGAAGCCAGTACGCGACAGCCTCTGACGCCCAGATCGCGCAGGCCATGGCCCTGATCGAGCAGACCCTGACCGATCTTGTCCCGCAGATCATCGTCCAGAGCGCGTCGGCCTATGCCGAGGCGTTCACGCTGGAAGAGCTGGAAGAGATCAACGCCTTCTATGAAACCGAGACCGGCCAGAAGCTGGTGGTGGCCATGCCCCAGCTCATGGACCAGGTCGGGCGGGTGTCCGAGCAGCTGGGCATTTCGGCCATGATGGGCATTCAGCCTCAGATCGACGCCATCATGACCGAGTAAGCGGTTTCCCCATCTTCCACACCCCCGTGATTTGACCTAACCGGTCAGTGTGCACACATACGCACACTGACGAGACTGAATCACGGAAGGGCGCGACATGGCCGATCACGAGTTTGACTATGACCTGTTCACAATCGGGGCAGGCTCTGGCGGCGTGCGGGCCTCGCGTCTGAGCGCCATGATGGGCAAAAAGGTCGCCGTGGCCGAGGAATACCGTCCCGGCGGCACCTGCGTCATCCGCGGCTGCGTGCCCAAGAAATACATGGTCTACGCGTCCGGCTTCTCCAAGAGCTTCAAGCAGGCCAGGGCCTATGGCTGGGATGTGGGCGAGCCGAGCTTTGACTGGCCGACCTTCCGCGACACGATGAATGCGGAAGTGGATCGCCTGTCGGGCATCTATTCGCGCAATCTCGCCAATGCGGGCGTCGAGCTGATCGAGGACCGCGCCGAGCTTGAAGGGCCGAACACCATACGCCTTGTCAATCAGGATCGTACGGTGACGGCGAAACACATCCTCATCGCCGTCGGCGGCGCGCCCAATAAGGACGAGAGCCTTCCGGGCGTCGAGCACACCATTACGTCCAACGAGCTGTTTCACCTGCCCGAATTGCCCAGGCACATCGTGATCGCCGGCGGCGGCTATATCGCGGTCGAATTCGCCCAGGTCTTCGCTGGACTGGGGGTCGAGACCTGCCTTGTCTACCGGGGCGAGACCGTGCTGCGCGGCTTTGATGATGATGTGCGCACCGCCGTCCATGAAGGCCTCAAGGAGGCGGGCGTGCGCGTGATCACCCATACCGTGTTCGAGAAGGTCGAGCAGATTGACGAGGACGCGAAAATCAAGCGCGTCACCCTGAAGAATGGCGATGTGATCGAGGATGTGGACCAGGTCGTCTTCGCGATTGGCCGCGATCCCTATACCCGGGGCCTGGGTCTGGAGACGGCGGGCGTCGAGGTCGATGAGAAGGGCGCGATCAAGGTCGATGAATACTCCAGGACCAGCGTTGAGAACATCTATGCGGTGGGCGATGTCACAGACCGCGTGAACCTGACCCCGGTGGCGATCCGCGAGGGCGCGGCCTTTGTGGACACGGTCTTCGGCGGCAAGCCGAACGCCTATGATCATTCCACCATTCCCAGCGCCGTCTTCACCCAGCCGCCTGTGGGCACGGTCGGGCTGACCGAGGCCGAGGCCCGCCATCAGTATGGCGAGGTGGATATCTACAAGTCCCAGTTCCGGCCCATGAAGGGCATCATCACGGATCATCCCGACCGCATGATGATGAAGATGATCGTGCGCCCCTCCGATCAGGTCGTGATCGGCGTGCATCTGGTGGGCGATGACAGCCCGGAGATCATCCAGGCGGTCGGCATTGCCGTGAAGGCGGGACTGACCAAGGAGCAGTTCGACGCCACCTGTGCGGTCCATCCCAGTGTCGCCGAGGAGTTGGTGACCATGAAGGAGAAGTGGATCCCGCCCGAATTGCGCGCTGCGGAATAAAGTCGTCGATCCTGTGGGGTGAATGCATCACCCCGTAACCATCATCGTTGCTTTTTGCACGCAGTGCGCCCCGAAGCGGACCTTCGGGGCTTACTGCGTTGCACAATCGCCGTTACTATGTCCGGCCAAATACGAGAAAGGCGAAGGCCATGACCCTGTGGAGCCCTGAGAGCTGGAGATCCAAACCTGGCAAGCAAATGCCGGCTTATCCCGATATGGACAAGCTCTATTGGGTGGAATCCGAGCTCGCCAAGCGCCCTCCGCTGGTCTTTGCAGGCGAGGTGCGTCGGCTGAAGAGCCAGCTCGCCAATGTGTCCGCGGGTCAGGCCTTTCTGCTGCAGGGCGGTGATTGCGCCGAAAGCTTCAAGGAGTTTTCCGCCGAGACCGTGCGCGACACCTTCCGCGTGCTCTTGCAGATGGCGGTGGTCATGACGTTCGCCAGCGCCAAGCCGGTGGTGAAGGTGGGCCGCATTGCAGGCCAGTTCGCCAAGCCGCGCTCGTCAGACACCGAGACCATCGATGGCGTCACCCTGCCGAGCTATCGCGGGGATTCCATCAATGACATGGCTTTCACCGAAGAGGCGCGGGTGCCCGATCCCGAGCGTCTGATCCGCGCCTATGACCAGTCGGCCGCGACGCTGAACCTGCTGCGGGCGCTGGCGTCGGGCGGCTATGCCGACCTTCACAATGTGCACCAGTGGACGCTGGATTTTCTGGCGGGCAGCCCGGCGGGCGAGCGCTATCAGGAATACGCCGACCGGATTGGCGAGGCGCTGGCCTTCATGCGCGCCTGCGGCGTGACCCCGGACGGCGCGCCGTCTCTGGAAGGGGTGGATTTCTTCACCTCACACGAGGCGCTGCACCTGCCGTTCGAGCAGGCCCTGACCCGGATGGAGAGCAATTCGGGCCGTTGGTACGACACCAGCGCCCATTTGCTGTGGATTGGCGACCGGACTCGTCAGCCGGACCATGCCCATGTGGAGTTCATGCGCGGCATCGAGAACCCGATCGGGCTCAAATGCGGCCCGACGCTCGATCCCGACGAACTGATCCGTCTGATCGACGTGCTCAATCCGCGCGACGAGGCGGGCCGTCTGATCCTGTATGTGCGCATGGGCGCGGACAAGGTGGCCGATGGCCTGTTGCCGCTGGTGCGCAAGGTGCAGTCCGAGGGCCGCAATGTGATCTGGTCGTGTGACCCGATGCACGGCAACACCCACAAGGCCGCCAATGGCTACAAGACGCGGGACTTCGACAAGGTGCTGGCCGAGCTGCGCACCTTCATCGAGGTGCTGCGCGCCGAGGGCGCCGAGCCGGGCGGGGTGCATTTCGAGATGACGGGGCAGGACGTGACCGAATGCGTCGGCGGCGCCGGTCATCTGTCCGAAGCGGACCTGTCGAGCCGTTATCACACCCATTGCGATCCGCGCCTGAACGCCGATCAGGCATTGGAGATGGCCTTCCAGATCTCGGACGCCCTCAAGCCCGCCCAGGGCCTGAAGCGCGGTCAGGTCGCCGCGGAATAGACGGTCGCACTCGACCTCGGGGCCATGCTGGACCTTGTGATCATCGGAGCCGGGATCAGCGGCCTGCGTGCGGCGACGCGCGCGCAGGCCCTCGGGCTCGACTATCAGATCGTTGAAGCGCGGGACCGGGTTGGCGGTCGCGCTTATGCCGAAGCCGGGCTGGATCTGGGACCGTCCTGGGTCTGGCCCGCGCACCAGCCGCGCGTGCGCGGCCTGATCGAGGCCCTCGGCCTTCGCGTCTTCGCCCAGCCCGAGCGCGGCGCCTTGCGGTATGAAACGCCGGCGGGCGTGCAGACGCTGGATTTTCCCAAACGCTACGCCGATGCGGCGCGGCTGGAAGGCGGCCCGTATGAGCTGGCCCGGCGTCTGGCCAAAGCCCTTCCGCCTGACAGGCTGGCCCTGAACGCGCACGTGCATGAAATCGCGCTTGCAGGCGAGGGAGTCGAGGTGCGGATTTCGAACGGGCAGGGTATTCAGGCGCGCCATGTGATCCTTGCTGCGCCGCCGCCGCTGATTGCAGGCTGGAGCTTCAGCCCGTTGCTGCCTGATACGCTGAAGGCGGCGCTGACGCGCTGGCCCACCTGGATGGCCGCGCACGCCAAGATCTCGCTGCGGTACGACGCGCCGTTCTGGCGTGAGGCGGGATTGTCAGGCTCGGCGGTCAGCCAGGTCGGACCGTTGATGGAAGTGGTGGACCATAGCGATGATGAAGCGGGCCGGTTTGCGCTCTTTGGCTTTTACGGCTGGCCGCATGGCATCCGGCGACGTCGGGCGGAGACGTTGCAGGCCGAGACCCTGAGCCAGCTGGAGCGCCTGTTTGGCGCCGAGGCCGGGCGCCCGGTCGAGATCGTGTTCAAGGACTGGGCGTCCGATCCGCTCACCGCGACCCCTGCCGACAGCCCCGGACCGCGCGAGCATCCCCCGTATGGCGAGCCGGCCTTGTCGCAGACCTGGCTTGAGGGGCGTCTGGCCTTTGCGGGCGCGGAGGCGTCGCAAGGACATGGCGGCCTTATCGAGGGGGCGCTTGAGGCGGCCGATGCTGCGATGGAGCGTCTCTTCCCGGCCAGCGCCTGATCCCAGGCCTCAGCGCATAGCCGCAAAAGAAAACCGCCGCCCTTTCGGGCGGCGGTTTCGCATCAGCATGTCCGCCCGGGGGCGGAAAACGCTTAGATGTCTTTCAGCGCAGACGCCGGGCGGAAGGCCAGTTGCGTCTTGGCTTTGGACATCATTTTTTCGCCGGTGCGCGGGTTGCGCACTTCGCGCGCTTCGCGGTGTTTGGCGTGGAAGGTGCCGAAGCCCGCCAGCTGCACGGAGTCGTTAGACTTCGCTGCGCCGACGATGGCGTCTGCGAACGCGTCGATTGCGTCGCTGGCCTGGGCTTTGGTGATGCCAGCTTTGTCGGCGATGGCTTTGGCGAGTTCAGATTTATTCATCAGGGTTCCCCCCTTGGTTTAAAAAAGGCGGAAGCGTGGGAATCGCAACCCGCCAACGTTGGACAGCGCCATGAAGCGCGATTCTGATCGTTGATTGCAAGGCTATACAGGCGTTTCCGCTGAATTGGTGTGCAGTCCTAACGGGAAATTACGCGTTATGGTAAACAAATGGCTACGAAAACGGCCTGTTGTTTGCTCTCAGGAAACCATGACCTACGCACCTGTCTCATGGCTGAACAGAATCAGCGCCATCGGCCTCGCGGTCGCCGCCACCTGCCTGTCCTATGCAGGCTTCGTTCACATGTTCGGAAACGGCACGCTGGCCTGCTTTGTCGCCGCGGTCATAGGCGGCGGCGTAGTCGGGCGGATGCAACGCGCGGCGCGTCAGGGCCAGATATAGGCGCCGAACAAGGCCGTGACCTGCATGACGAGGCCGGCGATCAGGATCAGGATGATCAGAACCAGCGTCATGAGCAGGCTGTAACCCCAGCGCTTCAAACCCGTGCCGATGATGCTTTCGGGCATGCCTCTGAAGAACGCCTGGAAATACCCCAGCATCACCAGACCCATCCCGATCGACCAGGGCAGGTCCAGCTGGGTCTGGGGTATCATCACCACCAGACCGATCGTGCTGCCGGCATTGAGGGTCGCAAACATCAGGTTGAGATTGACGCTGAAGGGGCGACGTTCGCCCATCAGGCGCAGGACCAGCACCGAGCCCGCGGTGAACAGGCCGACCAGGATGGGCTGAAGGAAGCCGATGATGGTTCCGAAAATGGCGTAGAATTCGTCGAGCGGTCTGTCGACCAGGGTCTGCAGGTCCTGCAGCTGCTCTTCAGAGAGCCGACTGAGCGACTGTTCGAGTATGCCGGCATGGCCGCCCCAGATGACTGACAGGGCGACCTGCACGCCCATCAGCCCCAGAAAGAGACGGATCATGGGGGTGAAGCGTTCACGGTCACGCTCCACAATGGCCCGCATGACCGAGCGGGGGCTGGCCAGCAAGGCGTAGAGCGTTTTGATGCTGCGTAGATTGAAGCCCAGCGTGTCTTCGATCAGATCCTCGCGATCCTTGCGGTCCTGATCCTCAATCTCTGACCCGCTCATGCGCGCCCCCTTGCCCCGGAAGGGACAGTGTGGCCCGAAACGCGCTCGCGTTGAAGCTAGTCTTCCTTGTGATCGCCGCGCCGCTGGGGATAGAGCACCATCTGGGTGCAGCGGAAGACCGCGATTTCCTTGTTGTCGCCCTCGCGCCAGCAATTGGCCGACCAGACCTGGGTGGTGCTGCCGCGGTGAATGGGGACGGCTTCGCCGATGACCCGGCCTTCGCGGGCGGTGCCGAAGAAGCTCGAGGAGACTTCGATGGTCGTAAAGCCGATGGCGCGATCAGGCATGTTCATGCCCGCGCCATACCCGGCGAGGGTGTCGAGCATGGCGATGATGGTCGCCGTATGCAGGAAACCGGTCGGCGCCTGCAATTCGGGCCGCACCAGAAGCGCTCCGCGAATGCGGGTCTGAGTGGCCTCGAGAACCTCAAGCCCGACAAGGCCGGCGAGACGGCCCTCTGCACGCGCGTTCAACTGATCTACGTTCATGGAAACCCTCGGTCCTCTGACAGACGACCGTCCTGTCTCGAATAACGGTACGGGTAACCATTAGAACCAAAGTCTTCACAAGACGTATAACAGGCGTGTCGAGCCGACTGGAACTCGCCTTGTGAATGTAGCCTTGGAATCAAGGCCGTGTTGAAGTCCGGTCCGGCGACTGTGTTGGCGTCGCCGGACCGGCGCAGCGTCAGAGCTTGACCAGCATCTTGCCGATATTGGCGCCTGTGAAGAGCCCCATGAAGGCGTCCGGGGTCTGCTCGATGCCTTCATAGACGGTGTCGCGGGTTTTCACCTTGCCGGCCATCATCCAGTCCGACAGATCCGAGATGAACTCGCCCTGCAGATCGAAATGGTCTGACAGGATGAAGCCCTGGACCTTGAGCTTCTTGGCGATGATCTGGGTGAGGTTGGTCGGGCCGGGCAGGGGCTGGTCGTCATTATAGCGGGCAATCATGCCGCAAACGGCCATGCGGCCATGGGGCTTGATGACATCGAGCGCGGCTTGCAGGTGATCGCCGCCGACATTCTCGAAATAGGCGTCCACGCCGCCGAACGGCTCGGCCGCCGCGCGCACGGCGCCGGCGAGATCATCGGTGGCCTTGTAATCGACCACGGCGTCCGCGCCGATTTCAGAACAGAAGGCCGTCTTTTCCGCGCCGCCGGCGGTGGCGATGACATTGGCGCCCATGGCCTTGGCGAACTGAACGCCGGCCGATCCGACCGCGCCGGCCGCTGCGCTCATCCACAGGGTTTCGCCAGCCTTGAGTTCGATGATGCGCTTGAGGCCGATATAGGCGGTCATGCCGGTCAGACCGGCCACGCCCAGATAGGCTTCAGGCGGAAGCACGCTGGCGTCGATCTTGGTGAGGGTGTTGGCGGGCGCCACATAACCTTCGCGCCAGCCCTTCATGCTCATGACCCAGTCGCCTTCGGCAAAGCCGTCGGCATTGGACGCAACGACCTGTCCGACCGCGCCGCCCTCAAGCGGGGCGCCGACCTCGAAAGGGTCGATATAGGTTTTCACGCCGATCATGCGGCCGCGCATGTAGGGGTCGACGGACAGCCAGGCGTTCCTGACCAGAACCTCGCCTTCGCCCGGTTCGGGAAGCTCTACCTCCGCCATCTCGAAATAGTCCGATTTCACGGGGCCCGTGAAATGCTGGGTCAGGCGGATTTCGCGAGAATTCATGGCGCTGTGTCTCCCCTCAGCTCGATGATGTCCGACACGTTCAGATCAAAGCGATGCTCCATAACCTGATCGAAGGTGAGGACCTGAAGCAGCAAGGTGATCACTATGGTGACGGGGGTCAACAGGACGAAGGAAAAGAGCTTCAGTATCGTGCCCGTCAGCGTCCGCGCATAATGAGCGTAGATCACGCGTCCGGTGATGTAGAAATACAGGACCATGACCATCAGCAGACCAAGAGCGACGCTCGCGGCATTGTCCATGAAGATCGCAAGGACCAGCGTCAGGAGGATCTGGGCCGCTGTCATCGTGTTGATGGTGGTCAGATAGACCAGCACCGCGCCGTAGAGCGTGCGCCCGGGCGCATAGGCCTTGAACAGCAGCGCGTAGGGCAGGGAGGAAATCACCATGATCGGCCAGATCATGATCTGCAGCCAGAAGCTCCAGACTTCATTGACCTCTTCCAGGCTGGAGCCTTGTGCGATCAGCCAGGCGTTCAGGACTTCGGGGGCGGCGGGCGTGAAGGCTTCCACATTCTGCGCATCCGGACCGACCATGAAGACCGTCAGGGTCATGTAGATCCCGAACAGGAAGACCAGCAGCCGAATGGGGTTGGCGTAACTTGAGCTTTCCTGCTGCAGGATCGCGCCTGCGACCTCTTCAGGCTTGAGAAAGCCGTCCTTGAGCGTCCGGATGAAGCTGCGGTTCCAGCCCATCAGACTGTCGAGCATGTCATCGAGCTGGGGCCCTTTGGGTCCCGGACCGACCGGCGTTTGCGGCTCTTGGCTCATCACTTTCCCCCAGCGAAGGCGGCAAGGATCGCCTTGTCCGCTTCAATCATCAAGCGTTTCTCCGCACTCACCCGTTTGACGACGCGAGGGCGGCGGTCTAAAGCCGCGCTTTAGTTCGCGCGCCCGTCGCGCGCCTGTCTCATAATCAGAGTCGATATCCATGACCGTGAAAGTCCGTTTCGCCCCCAGCCCCACCGGCAAGCTGCATGTGGGCAATGTGCGCACCGCCTTGATGAACGTCCTGTTCGCGCGGGGCCAGGGCGGGCAGGTGCTGCTGCGCATCGACGACACGGACCTGGAGCGCTCCACCGCTGAATTCGAGGATGCGATCCGCGCCGACCTCACCTGGCTGGGTCTGAGCTGGGACGAGACGTTCAAGCAGTCCGAGCGCTTCGACAAATACGAGACCGCCAAGGCTGCGCTGATCGAGAAGGGCCTGCTGTATCCGTGCTACGAGACCGAGGACGAGCTTGATCGCAAACGCAAGATCCAGCGCGCCCAGGGCAAGCCGCCGGTCTATGACCGCGCCGCGCTGAGCCTCAGCGATGAAGAGAAAGCCAAGCTGGAAGCCGAAGGCCGCAAGCCGCACTGGCGCTTCAAATTGTCGGGCGGGCGCATCGAATGGACCGATCTGGTGCGCGGGCCGAGCCATATCGAGACCAGCTCTGTCTCCGATCCGATCCTGATCCGCGCTGATGGCAGCTATCTCTACACCCTGCCGAGCGTGGTGGATGACCTCGATTCAAAGGTCACCCACATCATCCGCGGCGAGGACCATGTCACCAACTCCGCCGCGCAGATCGAGATCTTCGAGGCGCTGGGCAGCAAAGGGTCGGCGCCCGCCATGGGCCATATGGCGCTGCTGGTGGGCGCGGATGGCGACAAGCTGTCCAAGCGTCTGGGCTCGCTGTCCATCGAAGACCTGCGCGATATCGAAGGCTATGAGCCGATGGCGGTCTGCTCGCTGCTCGCCAAGATCGGCACCTCTGACGCCGTGGATGCGCGCTCCGAGCTGCAACAGCTCGCTGAGGAGTTCGATTTTGGCAAGCTCTCGCGCACCCCGGCCCGCTTTGATCCTGAAGAACTCAAGCGTTTGAACGCCAAGCTGGTGCACGCCATGGATTACGCGGATGTGCGCGATCGCCTGGCCGGGCTGGATGCAGATGGCGGCGAAGCCTTCTGGCTGGCCGTGCGTCCGAACCTGACCGTGCTCAAGGATGTGGTGGAATGGGCGCGTCTGATCGAGGGCCCGGTCACTCCGGCCATCGCCGATGAAGACGCCGACTTCGCCGCCCAGGCCGCCGAGCTTCTGCCCGAAGGCGAGCTGACCGCGGACAGCTGGGGCGTCTGGACCAACGCGCTGAAAGAGGCGACGGGCCGCAAGGGCAAGACCCTCTTCCTGCCGCTGCGCATGGCGCTGACCGGCCAGCAACGCGGACCGGAAATGGCCGAGCTCCTGCCGCTGATCGGTGCAGAAAAAGCCAAGGCGCGTCTCAACGGCGTGACCGTCTAGATCTGGCTTTCATGTGAATGACAAAACCCCGGAGCCAGGCTCCGGGGTTTTTTGTTTATGGGCCTCCGGATCACGTCCGAAGGCGGAGAGGTTAAAGCTCCAAATCTCGGTCCTCGGGCTTGACCCGGGGACCCATGCGCCACCAGCCCCGCGCGCCAACGCAGGGGAAA